>JAHHKH010000206.1 GCA_018679695.1 Maribacter sp. | reverse complement strand
ATAGGCTGGTGAGGTCTTGGCGGTATGCACCTGCCCTTTCATCAGAACCCCGCTATTTTCGAACGGGGATAGCTTCTCCCCCAGATTAAATTGTTCCGAAATTTCAACCAAATCGCCTTTTAACCCAAACTCATGGTATTTTTCAAGCAGCTTATTGACCGGCAACGCCTTGGGGAGCACACCTGAATGCTGAATCCACTCTTTTTTATTTACTTTAAGCAGCGATTTATATAATGTTGTTGATTTGTGGTAGCCTAAGAAAAATATACGCCTTCGGCGTTGCGGCATCCCATAATCCGCCGCATTGATTATCCGCCATTCCACCGCGTAACCCAAATCATCCAAACTTTTAAGCATTATCGCAAAATCGCGCCCCCTTTGGGAAGAAGGTGATTTTAATAAGCGATCTACATTTTCAAGGAACAAGTATTTGGGAGGGCTTACTTTTTCTGACAGAATACGATGTATAGACCACCATAAAACCCCTTTTTTGCCAATCAACCCTTTGGAGTTTTGCAATGTAGTGGCAACAGAATAATCTTGGCAAGGAAAACCTCCCACTAAAATATCCGCATCTGGTATTTCAGAGGTCAGCACTTCGGAAATATCTTTATTGCTATGATTTTCAGGACCAAAACGCGCCTCGTAGACCATAGAAGCGTGTTGGGCCTTGGTCGATGGCTCCCACTGATTGGACCACACAATCTCGTAATTACCTGTGTTTTCAAGACCTAACCGAAACCCTCCAACCCCCGCAAAAAGCTCAATTACCTGTAGTTTGTTCATCCCAGGCGAAATTAATCAAAAAGGACGAATTTTAATGACAGGGACCCAGTGGCACATTAAAAGTTAAATCAAAAGGGATAACGGAATATCCGTATTTTTGCAAAAACAAAGGTTAAAATGAAAGCAATACTTCACACTTTTGCAATCGCATCAATTTTCTTTTTAGTAATAGGTTGCAAAGAAGATTCAAACAAGCCCAAAGGTCCGATGCAAGCTGCGCTGGCTGAAATTAAAGCTGAATATGCCCCAGATAAGCGTGTGGCTCTATTCGATGTTAGCGCAATTAAAAATACCGATAAGTATGTTCTTAGGGGGGAAAGTAACCTTCCAGAGGCTGTTCAGGCTTTAAAGACCCGTTTAGTTGCCGATAGCATTGCTTTTATTGATAGTATACAGGTGTTGCCTGCAGATTATCTTGGAAAAAAGACCAGGGCCATTGTCAATAATTCGGTAGCTAATTTACGAAGCAATCCCAGCCATTCCTCGGAATTGGTAACCCAAGCCACTTTAGGAACCATTGTAAAGGTTTACAAACAGGACAGTGATTGGTATTACATACAAACCCCGGACAAGTATTTGGCTTGGGTAGACGCCGGAGGAATAGAATTGGTCGATGAACAAAAGGCCGAAAATTGGGAGACCGATAAAAAATTGATTTATACCCAGACCTATGGCCATGCCTATTCAGACCCTAATGAAGACGCTGCTATTGTTTCCGACTTAACCGCAGGGAACCTTTTGACCCTCTTACGATTTACTGACCAATATTATATGGTAAGATTTCCGGATGGGCGTAATGCCTATGTTCGAAAAGATGAGGCGGAATCTTATGATACCTGGCTAAAAATCCTAAATCCTACTGTTGAAACTTTGGTTTCTACGGCGAAAACCATGATAGGTGTGCCCTATCTCTGGGGAGGCACATCTACGAAGGGTGTTGACTGTAGCGGTTATACCAAGACCATATATTTTTTAAACGGAATGGTCATTCCCCGCGACGCCTCCCAACAAGTACACACGGGCATAGCTATAGACTCAACTAAGAATTTTGATAATCTGGTTGAGGGAGACCTATTGTTCTTTGGCAGAAAAGCCACCGACTCAACCCCTGAAAAAGTTGTACATGTAGGCATGTGGATCGGTGATAATGAATTTATCCATGCCTCTGATAGGGTGCGGATAAGCAGTATGGACAAGGCTTCTAAAAACTACGATGAATATAACCTGAACCGTTATCTTCGTACGAAACGCATTTTTAATCAGGAAGGCAAAGGCCTGATAAATTTAGTTAAAAAGCCACCTTTAAATTAAAGAACCTAATACTTTATCCCATGAAGCCAGCCATATGGGCCAAATAGCACTGGTGAAAAGTAGATTACCCATGAAACCTTGACCCATCTTCTTACAATGCAATCGTTCTTCCGGTTCTGATAGATTCATCGGCCGCCAAAACAATACGAAGACTATTCACGGCATCCCTAAGGTGGTCGTTTAAATCAAGGTCTTCAACAATGGCCTTAAGAAAATATTCCTGTTCCAATAAACACAGCCCATCGTGATCGGGCTCTTCAATTGTGCTTATAAAATCATCCTTTTTTATAAAACTACCCTTTTCATCCAACGCGGCGTGATGTAATTTTAGGCCACCCGTTTTGGTGTGCCCTTCAATATCCTGTGAATCACCTTTGGTGTCATCAGCTATAGAGACAGAACCTTTTGGCCCAATGACATCCTTTATAAAAACCGCTGTTTCACTCATCATTGGCCCCCAACCTGCTTCATACCAGCCAACAGAGCCATCTTTGAATCGAACCTGTAATTGACCGTAATTGTACATTTTTGAATCGATTTCATCTGAAAGCCGAGCACCGATTGCACTTACACTTACCGGAGTCGATTGGGTCATAAGGCACATAATATCAACATAATGCACGCCACAATCGACAATGGGCGACATCGACTGCATCAATTGCTTATGGGTATACCAATGGTTGCCTGAACTTTGCTGGTTGAGATTCATACGCATGACCAAGGGTTTGCCCAATGAGCGCGCCTGTTGCACAAACTTTGACCATGCGGGGTGTACACGGAGGATATAGCCAACGACCATTTTCTTGGACTTCTTCTTTGCTAAATCGACTAGGCTTTGCGCCTCTTTGACGGTCAAGGCCATTGGTTTTTCCACAAACACATGCGCATTTGCATTCAGGGCCGCTCTTATGTATGCGGCATGGGTATCTGGATAGGTATTGATTGAAACGGCATGGGGTTGTGTAGCCTCCAAGGCGGTTTCAAATTCACCAAAAGTTGGATATCCACCCAGTTCCGCGGATAGTTTTTCCCTGCTTTCAGGTTTTCGACTGACCAGTCCTACGATTTCAAAACCATCCAATTGATGATAGGCCCGCGCATGGGAGCTTCCCATATTGCCACAGCCAACGACCAGTGTTCTTAGTTTTTGCATTGATTACTAATTTATTCCAAGGCGAAAGCCACAATTTCATTTCCTTTTGCCGTACCCAACTTCTCCCCACCGCAAGCAATCGCAATATACTGTTTGCCATTAACTTCATATAGGGCAGGCGTTGCGAATGCGGCTGCAGGCAATTCATATTCCCACAATAATGTACCAGTGTGTTTATCAAACACCCTGAAATAACCATCTTTGGTGGCTCCTATAAAAAGCAATCCGTTTTCAGTAACGACGGGCCCGCCATAATTTTCAGTACCGGTGCCTTTTCCCTGTTCTCCCAAATTGGGGGTGTCACCTAAGGGAATCGACCAAACATACTCACCGGTATTTAAATTAATGGCATGTAGTGTTCCCCACGGTGGCGTTATCCCAGGATTACCATTACTGTCGAAAAATTTGTTGTACCCTTTGTGTTTATAGGGCAATGGATATGTGGTTGTTTCCTCGGTTTCTATTTCATCTTTATCATTTTCATCAAACAAGAAATTCAGCAGAGCCTCCATTTCATTACCCGAGATATCTGGAAAACCTGTCATCATTCCTTTGCCTTGGTTGATCTGTAACGCAACCTCTTCCCTGTTTTTAGATGCTTTTAAGCCGATTAGCGATGGAAATCCGCTTAATGCAATTCCAGATCTATCTGCTTTATGGCAGATTACACAATTATCACTATAGATCTTTTCCCCAAGTGATGTGGCCTTACTTTTTTCATCAACTTCTTCCATTTGCATAATCCAGGGCATTTCATTTGAATTTATATAAATGATTCCGTCTTTTGGGTCTGCTGCTGCACCTCCCCATTCTGCCGCTCCGTCGTAACCCGGTAATAATAAAACTGGATCAATACTGGGAGGGGCATAAATTCGTTTATCGACCATCTTAAGTACGCCTCCCAACTCTTCTTTATTTTCAGCATAGGGGCTAACATCATTTTCGGTAATATCAATGGATTGCCGTGCAAAAGGTTTTGGAGCAACGGGAAAAGGCTGTGTAGGCCAAGCTTCTTCACCTTTTAATTGTGATGCGGGCACTGGTTTCTCTTGAATATCGAATAGGGGCTCCCCAGTTCTTCGGTCAAAAACATAGACATAGCCTTGTTTGGTCACCTGCGCCACAGCGGGTATCTTATTACCATTCCGCTCCACCGTTAATAAATTAGGTGGGGCCGGGGGATCTCTATCCCAAATATCATGATGGGTTAATTGAAAGTGCCAGATTCGTTCACCCGTGTTCGCATCCAATGCCAGGAGGCAATCAGAAAATAAATTGCTCCCTTTTCGCATTCCACCATAGAAATCAGGAGCTGCGGAACCTGTTGGTATATATATGATTTCCATCTCCTCGTCTACTGCCATTCCGGCCCAATTGTTGGCCGCACCCACCAATTCGTTTTGATAAGCGTTTTTGTCTTCCCATGTTCCATAGCCCTCTTCCCCAGGATAAGGTATGGTATGAAAGGCCCATTCCAGGGCCCCAGTGACCACATTGAAGGCCATGATATCACCTTGGGCCGCATCAACACCTTCTGAAAGCCGCAGGGGCATCACAATCAAATCCTTATATACTGTACCCGGTGTGTTCGAGATGACAAACTTATCTCTATCACGCTCTGGAAGACCTGAACGCATATCTATCTTCCCTGCATTTCCAAAACTACTGATCAGCTCACCGGTCATGGCATCCAAGGCATACAAATCTGGTCCCCTGGTAAATAAAATACGTTTGTCATTGCCGTTTTGCCAATAGGAAACGCCTCTACTTGTTGAATGCCATACCTGCAATGAGTCGCCAAAACGCCAAAGTTCCTCTCCGGTTGCTGCGTTTAGTGCAAAAGCGCGTAATGCAGCCGTTACGCCAAAAAGCATACTATCAATCACAATCGGATTCATTTGCATTTGTCCCCAATCTGGCGCTTCATAGGTCCAGGCCACTTTTAATTCCTTTGCATTCGTCTTGGTAATTTGCGACAAAGTAGAGTAATGGCTTCGTCCAATATCTCCCAAATAGGAAGACCAGGTCGTAAATTGATGCTCAGAAGATTTGGTCTTGTCACAACCCATTATTGATACCAACAAGGCTAGAAAGAAAATAGATGTTCTGAGGAAACGCATGGCATTGGGTTGGATTGGCAATCCTAAAGTAAGAAAATTTTATGATGGGAACGATATTAAGGGAAGTATGTTTTAAGCAATCGTTTGACCGATGGATAGTATGATCTTCCGAACAAATTAAGATGTACCAAAAGGTAGTACAATTGATAAATATCCATTCTTTCATTGTACAGGGGTCCTATTGGAATTTGCTCAGCATAAGCCGCATGGAATTTTGAAGAAAACCCACCAAAAAGCCTTGTCATGGCAAGGTCAACTTCATGATGCCCATAATACACTGCCGGATCTATTAAATAAGGAATGCCTTGAGTGCTGATTATATAATTGCCACTCCATAAATCGCCGTGAAGCAATGCCGGTTGCACTTCTGGGAAAAAATGCTGGCATCGGTTCAAGAGGATACTTTCCGAAGGGACTTCATAGGAGCTCAGCAACTCTTTTTCCCTGGCCATTACGAGTTGGGGCAACAGGCGCTCATAAACATAAAAGTAGGCCCAATCAGGATGGTTTTTATTTGATTGGGCTAAACTTCCGATGTAGTTGTCCTGTTTCCATCCAAAGGATTCACCAACAGGGAAGGTGTGCAGATCCGCCAATTGAGTGCCAAATGCTTCCATTTCCTTTGAAGTAGGATTTTTTGGCTCAATAAATTCCATCAAAATAAAGGAACTAGTATGGTATTGACCGCAACTTACTACTTCGGGAGCTTTAATGGCATTGGTTCTATTTATGGTATCCAATCCCAACTTTTCAGTCAGGAACATTTTCGAAGCATTCTCCCGTTCATTTACTTTAACGAAGTACCGATGTGTTGAGGTGTGTATACAGTAAGCTCTTGAAATATCGCCTCCAGAGACTGGATCCGCTTTTATAATGGGACTTCCCAATATTTGGGCAATATGTTCCTTAAAGCTCGATGATAGCATTGATTCGGGCAATTTTGAAACCTTTGACCATTACTTCCTTGGATTGTTCACTTGCTGGGTCCAGAAGCGGATTGGTATGGTTCAAATGAATAAAGTGGATTTTTTTCTTCATTGATTTTGGTTGGTCTTTAAACAATTCCATAGTTTCAATTACAAAAGGATGCGGTATTTCAGTAATATCCCGGTTGTTTATTTCCTCGGCATTGAAGAATGTGGCATCCAATAGGGCTATATCAACTTGGGCAACCGCATCAATAATATTGGTTTCCCATTTTGACCATTTGTCTATATCAGGAATGAACAGAACAACTTTATTCGGACCTATAATCTTAAAGCCAATAGTTTCTGAATATTCATCGCGATGGGGCACACGAATAGGTATGATTTTCAATTTCGGGGATAAATTGATCTGTTCCTTATTACGAATTTCCTGTAAGCTTATATTTTCATCGATTACCAATTGGCTCCAAGGTCCATTTGTTTCCAAAAAGGTCTTCATCCTAGGCATGGCGTAGACCTTGGATTTTTTGGTATTAACCCCCTCTTTTCCCAAATACATGAGACCTGTATAGTGCCCTATATGCGCATGCGTCAAGAAAACTCCGCTTAAAATAGGGCCTTGACCTGAATGGTTGCGATTAAGTTCATCTATCTGTGAGGTAATGTCTGGGGTTGCATCAAATAACCATTTTTCGTTTGAGGTTACATCTACCAAACCAAGGGAAGTAACTCGTTTCTTTTTTTCGATACCGATATGAAATGGCTCGCAGCATTCTTTTTTACAATCCACTTGAGGATATCCTGCATCTTGAGCAATGCCAAGGATGGTTAAGTATTGTCCTGAAGCAATCGCGGGTTTTTCCTTTCTTTCTTGACAACCCAAAAGAGATAGCAATGCAAGCAATAAGATTGAATTGATTGGTTTTAGCATCATGATAACTTAGTTTCTCATCGAAATATATCAACCTGAATAGAAACTCAATTCGATTTTTTATATAGCCCATCAAAGGCAATCGTGATTTCTTTGCCTTCTTGAAGGATCTCCCATAACTGACGAACAGTGCCGTTTTCATTATGTGTCCAAGTAATTCGATTTTGAAATGGTTCTCCGTCTTGGTTCTTGAGTTGGTCCGATGTTAGGATCATTTGATTTTCTACTCGATTTCCTTTTAAATGAAGTTGCTGTCCTTGATTATCGATCCATATCTGCTCCCATTGCTTG
>JAHHKH010000114.1 GCA_018679695.1 Maribacter sp. | reverse complement strand
GCCACATTGAGTTTTTTATGAATATCCTTATGCTTCCCCAACTTTATAATACCTGCTTTGTACCAATCCTGTTTGTTTATGAACATGCCCAATAGAATTTGGTCTGCCGTCAAGTCGTACATACTTTCCTTGCGCGCCAATTTTCGCATGATTTCACGTGAAAGGGTATGTACCGGTTTCATTCTACCCTTAAAATCCTGAACCACAAGCTCACTGAACGCATTTGCATGTTCAACTTCAACGGCATTATCGACAAAGGTCTGGGACTGTGCAAATGAATATGACGTGGTTAGAAACAGTACAAATAGGAAGGTAGAAGACTTCGCACGTAGTTTTTTGATTTTTTGGGTGACCTGGTAAAACCTTGTTTTTTTAGAAAAGAATGTCAAAATCATCCCTAGGGTCAGCAAGGCATAACCTACATAAGAAATCCATGTGCCCCAAAAATCATGGTTTACACTTAAATAGGTTCCTCTTTCATCCTTATCAAAGGAAGATTGAAAAAACCGGTACCCCCCATAATCCAATATGTTGTTCATGAAGATGCGATAATCCATGTCCACATTTTTGGCATTATCGACCAAGGTAACCTCACTGGCATAGGAAGCTGCGCTATTGGTGCCGGGATACTTCTCCAGAATGAACTTATTCAGTTTTACTTCAAAGGGGACGGTAATCTCTTTTGCTCCGTAGGAAACGGCCAAACCAAGGCCATCGAAGTTTAGTTGCTGTGGCCTCCCCTCTACTCCCCGACTACCATATACATAGGCCTCCTTAGTGTTTCCATTTACAGAAACATCCAATAATAATGCGGTTAGGCTTTCGTTCCTTACTTTGGATCCTTCAGATTCAATACGAATTTTTCCTTGCTCTTTAAAATCGGAAAGAACAAAACTATTGATCCCATCGGAATATAAAGAACTTAATTTCAATGGTTTATAAGTGCTTGAAGGTAAAAGAGTATCCCGCCGTTGGGTCACCATCTCCATTTGTGTCAATGTTCTATTCGAATTGAATAGCAATGAGTCATTCCTAAAACGAATGTTTATGGCATCAGGGAGCTGTGTACTTTTAAAATTATAAATAAGATTCCTGATCCGCTTTGTCTGCCCTTCGCTAATAAAATATTCTTCCCTACCATTGGCCCCTGAGACTACAATTTGTAGGGTAGGCCTACCATCAATACTTTCAGTCAGCACTTGTTTCGGATTGGGAATGAACTCCTTAACGGCAACGGAAATCAAATCACCATCGACCAAATATTCCTCCTGCCACTTATTATTCCCGATCGAGGCAAAAAGTACAGGCTCGTCAAAATCAAATGTCTTGCTATTTTTATTGACCTTGAACTTTAAGAATGCATTTGATGATAAAAAGCTATTTGAGGTACCGTTTTCGCGAATATGCATAATACCTTCAAAGCTGTAATATCTGGTAACACCAGCACCGATGAGAATGATTATAATAGCACCATGAAAAAGAAGTAATGGCCACTTCTTTTGCTGGATCATTCTGAACTTAAAAATGTTCACAATGATCGTTATTCCGAACAAAATCAGCAGCAGCTCAAACCACCATGACTTATAGATTACTTTTTGGGCTGCAGAGGTGCCAAAATCATTCTCGATAAATGTTGCAGTACCAATGGCCGCTGCAAATAGCAAAATATAAAGTCCTGCTGCTCGTGTATTAAAAAGTGGAGATAAGTATTTTTTAATCGTATCGATTAAGTTTTTCATAAAAGTAGGGGTCAAAGAATCAAATTTACATTATTTATTTTAAGTTTTATGAACTAATAAGGCTAACGAGTATAATTTGAATATCACTCTTATGTTCATTAAATCCAGGGGTATTAAAAATATTAGGAATGAAGCAGCTGTCCAAATCACAACAACTCGCCAGTTGACTTTTAATGGCATGCATTGCACACTTTAAACAATTCTTCAATTCATGTTCAAATACCGCTTTATTTCACGTATCTTATTATGACAAAACAAACTATTTGTTATTTCTTGGTTCTAATAACCAAAAGGATGCCCGATAGCAATGAAATCTGGAAGAAGAGAATCCGACCTCATTAAAAAATTAAAGAATCCAAAGCTAAAAAATGAAGCTTTCAAGGACTTACTCGATTTGTACCAGGAGCGTCTCTATTGGCATATACGTAAAATAGTTGTTACCCACGACAATGCGAATGATGTATTACAGAACACGTTCATTAAAATATACAAAGGCATCAACAACTTTAAAGAGCAAAGTTCACTTCACACTTGGATGTATAGAATTGCCTACAATGAATCCATTAGATTTTTGGATACGAACAAAATAAAACCATCTTTGAATCTTAATGATAGCAATTCTGATTACCTCAATAATTTAACACAGGACGTCTATTTTGATGGCGACGAAATACAACTAAAACTTCATTCCATCATATCCAAATTATCAGAAAAGCAACAACGCGTGTTTCAAATGAAATATTTTGACGATTTAAGCTTTCGTGAAATATCGGAAATATTGGAGGTAAGTGATAATACCTTAAAATCGTCCTATTACAGCGCAGTAAAAACAATTGAAGAAGAAATTATTGCCGATACTTTACAAACTAATTGAATAATTCAAGGTCTAAAAAAATACAATGGCAAAGACGAACAAAAATAATAAGAACCACATGGAGCAATCTGGAAATCGTTTTTTAAAAGATGATATCCATAAAAAAGAACTTGCCCAAGAGCATAAGGAGTATCTGGGAATGGATGTTCCGGATAACTATTTCTCTGATTCCAAGGACAGAATTTTGAGCAGTTTACCAAGCGAAAACGTACAAAAACATACTGTATTTGGATTAAAACCCTATATAGCCTATCCTCTCGCGGCGTCATTTCTTATACTTGTAGGTATTTTTGTTTGGTTGCGAAACGATACAAAAGCGATTGACCCGACAATTACCAATACCGAAACAATACAATCCCTTGCTGTGGATTCTGATGATTTTCTGGTCACTTCACTGCTCGTGGAAGATGATAATCTGGATGCATTCCTGGACGATTTTATTGTGAATGAAATCCTTGTTGAAGCCGAATTATCCGAACAACAATTGGAAAACATATTCATCAACTCCCTTTTTGTAGAAGACTCATTAATAAATAGTTACATAGATGCAAGCCTAATTGAAAACATAATTTTCTAATCAATGCAAACTATTCCAGTCTTTTAGGTTCTAAGAAATAAACGCACTACAAAACATAAATTCATTTATTATGAAAACAAAAGTAAATACGCTATTCACACTCTTGGGTTTAATATTGTTTTTAACTTCAGGTAGTGTTCTTTTTGCCCAAGAAACCGATTATGGTCCAATCATGAACCAATTGTCACAGGAGCAACAAGAAATGCTGCAAACCCAACGTAAATTAATGTTGCAAAACCGGGAACAACTGCGGGCAACACTAACAGAAGAGCAATTAGCGATTCTTCAGGACCGAACCCAAACAAGGGAACAAATGAGAAACCGTCTAAGAGCTTCCTTCTCTGATGAACAAAACGAACTGTGTGATAACCAAGAAGGCCAATTACGTCAAATACGTAACCAGTTTAGACATTCATTGACCCAAGGACAAAGGCAAATGTTACGTGAACGTGTTAGACAAACCAGGCAATCTCGAGACCAAGGTGAAATTAGAAACCGCAATGGTTTTGGAGGGGATGGTGAACGCCCAGGAAGAAATGGAAATGGCCAAGGCTCCGGGGGTGGCAATGGAAATGGAAATGGAAATGGTGGAGGCAATTAAATCTTTGTAAAAGATGAAAGCCTATCGTCACAAATTCAACAAAAGATCAACAGCAGTATGGTTGCTACTTTTTATAGTAGCAACCTCTATTAATATATACGGTCAAGATCCGGAGGAGGATGAAATTGATGTACTTCTTGATGAACTCTTCTTCAATGAGCAACAGTTTATTGATGATATTTTGGAATCTTTCAATACATACAATTTCTTATACACCAACCTATCGTTCAACAGCAATACATTTTTTTCAGGTCGAGAATCTGGAATTGACCAATTCAACATCGTACCCCAACTTTCGTATTATAGTTCATCTGGATTCAACCTAAGTGTTTCTGGACTCTTTTACGAAACTTTTACGCCTAACTGGGATTTTACCAATGTATATGTTGGGTACTATCATGTAATCGGTAAAAAAAAACTATTCCATTACAACGTGGGCTATACACGCTATTTCTATTCTGATGGTTGGGACACCTTTACCAACTCATTGGATTTGAGTATTGGTTTACGAAACAAGAAAAAAACTATTGGCACCAAAATAGGGGCTTCTTACCTCTTCGGAACAGACCAATCCTTTCAGATAGCTTCCCGAACCTATGCGAATGCAATCATTACCAGAAATAAGGATTTTGTTTTAAAATTTAGACCCCAGCTAGGTTTTTTGATTGCTCAACAAACCATTGCCTTAGAGCAATTGAACACACAAGGTAACCAAACAACAACTGAGTATATTTACAATGATATTTTCGATCTTTTGAATACACAACTGAACTTACCCATTGTATTGGCAACCAAATCATGGGATATTGAATTGGGCTACAACATAAATATCCCATCGCCTGTTGAAACAGAATCCAATTTGAACAACACGGGGTTTATTAATCTTTCCATTGGAT
>JAHHKH010000103.1 GCA_018679695.1 Maribacter sp. | reverse complement strand
ATATTATTGGCTTCCCCATCCCAGAGGTCCGTGGATTCCAAGATTTGGGTCAATTCCTTGCGAATGGCATCAAAAGGCACCTTATAATCGGTATAAAGAAAAATGGTACCCAAAATATCAGCAGAAGTTTTTGTCCAGTTTTGAAAGGAATTCTCAATAAAAAAGGTAGAAGGGACGATCAATCTTCTTTTATCCCAAATTTTAATAACGACATACGTCAATGTAATCTCTTCGATTCGGCCCCATTCGCCTTCAACAATAACGACATCGTCGATTTTAATAGGTTGTGTAATGGCAATCTGAATGCCGGCCAAAATAGTACCAATCATTTTTTGTGCCGAAAAACCAATGATGATTCCGGCAACTCCCGCCGAGGCAAAGATACTGACCCCTATTTCTCGAATGTTCTCAAAGCTCATAAGGGCTATGCCTATGGCAAGAATAATCACTACGAAAACTATGATACGTTCCAGAATATTGAACTGGGTTGTAACTGTCCGTGCCTTTAGATTGTCAGAACTATGAACGTCGTATTTCTCTAGAACCCCATTTTTAATGATCTTTATGATATTCAAGATCAACCAAGTCAAACCAAAAATAAACAATAGCGTACCTGCTTTTTTAAACTGATAGTTATAATCTTGGCTACCTAAAAGAATGTGAAGTGATTCCATACGGAGAAGCAAGGAAAAAAGAATAACGAAGAGGGGAAAAGTTACTTTCTTAAATGCATTTTTAGGAATGATGTAATTGGGATCCTTTCCAAATTTACGTAGTATTTGAACTGTACTGAAATATACGATGAGAACTACTAAAAAAGCAATAATGACATAGATGAGCGACTGGTTGGCTGAATTTTTCAAAAAGGTATCGATCATTATCCTGTATTTGTTTGGGTTATTGATTGAACACACAAAAAATACCACCAAAAGATAGTAAATCCATGAAAAATATAGATTTTCTCCATAGTGGCATAAGAAACTTGTTAAAATAGATCGAGATTAGTTTTACACAAAACCTATTTTTGTTGTCAATATACATTAAAGCCTTTCTGCATTTATGGCTTTTAATGGAATGAACCTATTTATTTTAAGGGAAAGTGAGCAAGGTCAAGTAAAATGTAAACGGGGATTTGAAACCCAGATTAATAAAAATTGTTAGTAAATGAAAGGAGTATTATTGGTTAATTTGGGATCACCTGACAGTCCTACAGCAAAGGATGTAAAGCCCTATTTGGATGAATTCTTAATGGATCCCCGTGTTATCGATGTTCCCAAATGGTTGCGGAACATTATTGTGAGGGGCATTATCTTGCAGACCAGACCTAAAAAATCAGCCGCTGCCTACCAAAAAATATGGTGGGAAGAAGGTTCACCATTAATCGTCATTTCCGAACGATTTTCGCAAAAAGTAACGAAAGAAGTTAATATCCCGGTCGCTTTGGGCATGCGCTATGGGAGCATGTCCATAAAAAAGGCACTCCGTGAATTGAATGATAAGGGCTGTGATGACGTATTATTGGTGCCCTTGTATCCGCAGTATGCCATGTCTTCTTTTGAGACGGTAGTGGTAAAGACCATGGAAGAACAACAAAAATATTTTCCGAACATGCATTTGACCACCTTGCCTGCCTTCTACAAGAATGAAGAATACATAAAGGTGTTATCCGAAAGTATCACCAAAGGATTAAAAGGTTTTGAATACGATCATATCTTATTTTCCTACCACGGGATCCCTGAAAGACATATACGTAAATCGGATCCTACCAAGTTCCATTGTAAAATAGACAATAAGTGCTGTGCCACCATTTCAGTGGCACACCACAGCTGTTATCGGCATCAGTGTTATAAAACTACCGAAAAGGTAACCCAGTATTTAGGTCTTGATGGGTCTAAATTCAGTGTTTCATTCCAATCCCGATTGCCCAATGATCCCTGGCTAAAACCCTTTACCGATTTTGAATTTGAGCGCTTGGCCAAAGAAGGTAAAAAACGATTGGCCGTTGTAACCCCGGCTTTTGTGGCCGATTGCTTGGAAACTCTGGAAGAAATTGCCATGGAAGGGAAAGAGCAATTTGAAGAAGCAGGTGGCGAGACTTACAAGCATATTCCATGCTTGAACGACAGTGATGCCTGGGTACAGGTAATGGCCAATTGGATTACTACTTGGCAGACTAACGATAAGCTACCGGTGTAATGGCCATAGTTACATCAGACCAACTTGGCACAGAACCCATTGGCCAATTACTGGTGAAACAGGCTGTGCCGGCTTCCATTGGCATTTTGGTCATGTCGCTCAACATTCTGGTCGACTCTATTTTTGTAGGTAACTGGATTGGCTCTATCGCTATTGCGGCTATCAACGTGGTTTTACCGGTCTCCTTTTTCATCGGTGCCTTGGGGATGGCCATAGGTATAGGGGGATCCAGTATCATATCCAGGGCCCTGGGAGCGGATAATCCCGAGAAAGCCTTAAAGACATTTGGAAACCAAATTACCCTGACACTTTTAGTCACTTTGTCCATGGTAGCTTTAGGCCTCACCTTTGTAGACGAATTGATTCCTGCATTTGGTGGTAAAGGAGCCATATTTGATCCTGCTAAGATCTACTACATTATCGTGGTTTGTGGAGTGCCTTTTTTGGCGCTTTGTATGATGGGCAATACCGTGATACGAGCAGAAGGGAAACCTAAATTTGCCATGATTGCCATGATAATCCCTTCGATTGGCAATTTATTGATGGACTATATTTTCATCTATGTCTTTGACTGGGGTATGCACGGTGCTGCTTGGGCAACTACTATTGGCTATGTGCTTTGCTTTGCCTATATCCTTTACTTTTTTCTATCCAAGAACTCCGAACTCAAGCTAAGTTTTCATCATTTTGGATTGAAGTCATCCATATTAAAAGAAATTGGTTCACTTGGTTTTGTCACCTTGTCCAGACAGGCTGTGGTAAGTATCATTTATTTGTTGCTGAATAATATTCTGTTCGATTTGGGTGGTGAGGCCATGGTCGCGGTATATGCCATCATTGGCCGTATGTTGATGTTTGCCCTGTTTCCTGTATTTGGTGTTACCCAGGGCTTTTTGCCTATTGCCGGATATAATTATGGGGCGCATAAGTATAAGAGGGTAAAGGAATCGATCAATACGGCCATAAAATACGCAGCATTGATGGCAACATTGGTCTTTATTGGTCTAATGGTTTTCCCAGCTGAAATAGCCTCTTTGTTTTTAAGTAATAATTCTGATCTTTCCCAACTAGAGCTAGTGACCAATGCCTTTGTATTGGAACATACCCCCTCTGCCATGCGATGGGTGTTTGCTGCAACCCCGATTATTGCCCTGCAATTGATTGGGGCAGCTTATTTTCAGGCAGT
>JAHHKH010000097.1 GCA_018679695.1 Maribacter sp. | reverse complement strand
GCTGCGACATATCCTCCAGGCCCTGAGCCAATAATGGCTACATCATATTGAGTCATAGTAAATATTGATTTTTATTGACCCACAAAATTAGTATTATTTTCCGGTTTTAAAGCGGTATCCGGGTAGTATGCTTTACTTCACTTATCACAAAGGAACTTTGCGTGCTACCAATATGGTTCAATGCTGTTAATTTGGTCACCATAAAGTCCCTGTAGGCTTCCATATTCCTTACATAAATCTTTAAAATATAATCATAATCTCCACTGGTATGATAACACTCCACGACTTCATGTAACTGCTGAACTTGCTTTTCAAAGCGCAGTAGGTAATTTTTACTGTGCTGAATCAATTTTACATGACAGAGGACAACAAACGCCTTCTCTACCTTTTTCTTATCGATGAGGGCTACATATTTGGTGATAACACCTGTTTTTTCCAATCGTTTAATTCGCTCATAAACGGCAGTAACCGAAAGATTAAGATGATTCGCGTATTCCTTTGTTGTTTTCTTACAATCTTCCTGCAAAAGGGCAATTAGTTTTAGGTCTAATTCATCAAATTTCATACTGATTAATTTTCGCTATAATAGGGTTCTGGATTAAACATTCAATAAATATATCTATAAATATTATAAATCTTAGTTTTATTATCTATTATTAGATATTTATATTGATTTTATTACAGTTTAAGCTTATTTTTGAAGTATAAAAACTTGTATTATGGACAATAAAGCATCGGATAATCTACAAGATCTTCAATATTTTGGTGAATACGGCGGGGTCAACCCCTCTATTTCCGATTCATCGACCTATACCTTTCTATCGGCAAAAACTATGTTCGACACCTTTGAAGGCAATACGGAAGGTTGTTATTTATATACCCGGCACTCTTCACCCTCCAACTTATACTTGGGCGAAGCCCTTGCTGCACTGGAAGGTACGGAAACTGCGAATGTTACCGCCAGCGGAATGGGTGCCATTTCTGCAGTCATTATGCAACTTTGCGATGCCGGTGACCATATCGTTAGCAGCCGAACCATCTATGGTGGCACTTATGCCCTAATGAAGAATTTCTTGAAGAAATTCAATATTAACACATCATTTGTTGATATCACTTCTATTGAATCTGTTGAAAAGACCATTACCCCTAAGACTAAAATGATTTATTGCGAATCGGTAAGCAATCCGCTATTGGAAATTGCGGACATCAAGGCTTTGTCTGTAGTAGCCAATAAATATGGGATTCCTTTAGTCGTGGATAATACCTTTTCCCCTTTATCCATATCCCCAGCGAAACTGGGAGCGGAAATTGTGATACACAGTTTAACCAAATTCATTAATGGAACAAGCGATTGTGTTGCGGGAGTGGTTTGTGGAACAAAAGACTTTTGCCTCGCTTTGAAAGATGTACATGATGGCGCCGGTATGCTTTTGGGAAGTACCCTGGATAGTCTCAGGGCCGCTTCAATCTTAAAAAATATGCGTACGCTTCATATTCGTATGAAAAAACACAGTGAAAATGCGCAGTATTTAGCGCAGAATTTTGAAAAAGACGGACTCAGGGTAGTTTATCCAGGTCTAAAGTCCCACAATGGTCATGAAAAAATAAAAACACTGATGAACCATGAATATGGCTTTGGTGGGCTAATGACCATTGATGTGGGTTCTTTGGAAAAGGCAAATGAGCTTATGGAGCTCATGCAAAAGGAAAAATTGGGGTACTTGGCAGTTAGTCTTGGCTTTTATAAAACGCTCTTCAGTGCTCCGGGATCCTCGACCTCTTCGGAAATTCCCATTGAAGAACAGAAAGAAATGGGCCTATCCGATGGTTTGATCCGTTTTTCAATAGGGCTTGATAACGATATCCATAGAACGTATGAACATATGCGTAAATGTATGGTCAAGCTTAATATCCTAACAAGCGAAGCATCGATGGTTTAAAGGCATAAAAGCAAACAGTTTGCAGAACAGTTGGTAAAATCGTATTATTACGCCAAACCAATATAGCCAATGCCAAAAAATAAACCTAAAAAGTATAGACAGGACGAGCACATAGTTGATAACATAGAGTTAAATATCTGGGAAGCATTAATCCCCGTAGTGGCATTGGTGGGAATGCTTGCTTATAACGTATATGTTTTTGGTGACGAGGCCATAGGAGGCTCTAATCAGTTTATATTATTGATGGGTGGTGCTGTAGCCGCAATTGTTGGATTTTTCAACAAAGTCTCATACAAACAGATGCTCTCCGAGGTTGCGGAGAATGTAAAATCAACCACAGGTGCCTTACTTATTCTTTTAATGGTGGGTGCTTTGGCCGGTACTTGGCTAATAAGTGGTGTTATCCCCGCTATGATTTATTATGGATTGCAAATTCTGAATCCTACAATTTTCTTGGCAGCCTGTGTAATTATTTCGGCTATTATATCAATTGCCACGGGCAGTAGTTGGACTACCGCTGCTACCGTAGGTATTGCCCTGATAGGAATCGGTGAAGCTTTAGGGATTTCATTGGGAATGACCGCAGGTGCAGTTCTTTCAGGAGCTTATTTTGGTGATAAAATGTCCCCGCTTAGTGATACTACGAACTTAGCACCGGCCATGGCCGGAGGTGAGCTTTTTGATCATATAAAATATATGTCGATTACCACGGTACCTACAATACTCATCACATTGGCCGTGTTCATCATAATGGGTTTTACTATAGACACCACTGGTTCCGCGGACACTGAATCGATCTTGAAGTCAATTGACGCAACATTGAATATAAATGGTTGGTTATTTATCGTTCCTGTCGTAGTCATATTGTTGATTGTAAAAAAAACACCCCCTTTGGCGGCCCTGTTAATAGGAACCCTACTAGGGGCGGTATTCGCCCTTATTTTTCAACCTGACATTGTAGCTCAAATAACGGGTGCCAAAGAACTGACTTTTGAATCAGGATATAAAGGTATTTTAAAAGCTATAACCGTAAAAACAAGCATAGCTACGGATAATGCCGCTCTTAATGATCTATTCTCTGCAAAAGGAATGGCAGGGATGCTAGGTACCATTTGGCTTATTGTTTGTGCTATGGTATTTGGCGGAGTTATGGATGGTATTGGTGCACTATCAAGAATCACCAAATCACTTTTGAGTATGGCTAAAACCACTCTCGGATTATTCGCAAGTACTGTTGGAAGTTGTCTTGCCCTGAATGTTACGGCTTCTGATCAATATTTGGCGATTGTGGTTCCCGGAAAAATGTTTTCACAAGCCTATGCAGATAGAGGTCTTGCACCCGAGAATCTAAGTCGTACCCTTGAAGACTCCGGGACGGTAACATCGGTTTTGATTCCTTGGAATACCTGTGGCGCTTATCATAGTGGGGTATTGGGGGTATCTGTTGCTGATTACTTCTTCTATGCCATTTTCAATTGGCTTAGTCCGTTTATGACCTTGTTTTTTGCTGCCATGAACATAAAGATCAAACAATTGACCAAAACAATCTAGGCAAGTTCCCAAAATGTAATGAGGACCCCAAATTGCATGCAATTTGCAGTTATTTTTTATTTGATATTCCTTACAAATCAGGTTTAATTTTTTTAATTTCACAGTTCATCTAAAATAGAATATTATGGCTACTGTTACACTTAAGGGAAACGAAATACATACATTGGGAAATTTACCGGCAATAGGAAGTTCTGCTCCGGATTTTAACTTGACTATGACCGATTTGTCGACCAGATCATTATCGGAATATGAAGGAAGGAAATTGGTCCTAAATGTTTTTCCTAGTATTGATACAGGTACTTGCGCGGCATCGGTACGACAGTTCAATCAAGAAGCTGCAGAATTGGAAAATACGATCGTTCTTTGTATTTCCAAGGATTTGCCATTTGCGCAAACCCGTTTTTGTGGGGCTGAAGGCATTGAAAATGTGGTGATGCTTTCCGATTATAAAGATGGTGGTTTTGGAAAGGCGTATCAAGTTGAGTTTACAGACGGACCATTGCAAGGACTTTTATCAAGATCTGTAATAGTGATAGATGGGAATGGAAAAGTAGTTTATACCGAGCAAGTTGGCGAAACTGTTGACGAGCCAAATTACAAGGCAGCTCTTGAAGCATTGATGGATGCCTAAGGAATCTTTTATACAAAATAGAATCCGCGGTGTAGGGTATGCCTTCAAAGGCGCAATTCTGTTGATCAGGACCGAAGCGAGTATAAAAACCCAAATTTTTATCGCACTGATCGTTACTGCTGGTGGATTCTATTTTGATATATCGACAACGGAATGGGTACTTCAAATATTGGCAATTGCCCTTGTATTGGGCATAGAAGGCCTAAATACTGCCATAGAAAAACTAGCCGATTATATACAACCCGAATATGATCATAAAATTGGGTTTATAAAGGACATTTCCGCCGGGGCCGTGATGCTTGTCTCTGTTGCCGCAAGTATAATCGGATTAATCATATATCTACCTAAGTTTTTTTAATACATTCTTGGACTTTGGCTTAGATTGTAAATTTGTATTTTTGCCCCTAGAACTGATCTATAAATGGCTAAAAAAGGGAGAAAGTCTAAGCCTAAGACCCCAAAAAAGGGCTTATCTTTAAAGTTGTCCAAACAAAATAAAATTATACTGGGAAGCTTATTAATGCTTTTCAGTATTGCCCTATTCTTTTCATTCATATCCTTCTTTTTTACCTGGCAAGATGATCAAAGTCTCCTGTCTGAATTTGCCAACCGCAATGAGCAGGCCAAAAACCTTTTGAATAAGTTCGGTGCCAGTGTCAGTCACTTTTTTATGTACAAGGGCTTTGGTTTAGCTGCTTTGATCTTTCCGTTTTTATTGTTCTATACAGGTCTCTATCTGTTCCTTAGCCTTGCGAAACAGGGATTGCTGAAAAAATGGGTTTGGGGCTTGGTATTTCTTATTTGGATATCGATATCCTTGGGTTTCTTTGCCACTGAAAAACCTTTGTTAGGTGGGCTTGTTGGTTATGAGATGAACGATTTTCTGCAAGATTACACCGGTAAGATCGGGGTTTTACTGCTTCTTTTATTTGGCCTGATTTTTATACTCGTGCGATTGTTTCGATTTACCCCCGATGGTATCTTTGAATATTTTAAATCCAAGAAGGCCTCAATAGCCTCAGAATTTAAAAACAGGCCAGGCGAAGTTGGCTCTACTATCGAATTTGAAAAAGAGGACACCTCTCCAATAGTCATTGACACCTACACCCATAAAGAGGATATTCCACCACTTGAGAAAGAAAAGACCAAGGATGATTTTGAAGTCGCATCACCCAAAGAGGAAGAGATCGAAGAGGAAGTCTTGGCAATGAAGATTGAAAAAATTGTGGAGGAGAAAGAGGAGAAAGACAATATTGCCGATCAATTGGTTGACGATTTCGGTGAGTTTGACCCTACTTTGGAATTAGGCAACTACAAATTCCCAACTATTGATCTCTTGGAGCAATATGGTACTTCAGGTGGCATAACAATTAATCAGGAAGAATTAGAGGAAAACAAGAATAAGATTGTTGAGACACTTAAAAATTACAAAATCGGTATAGCACAGATCAAGGCAACAATAGGCCCAACTGTAACGCTCTACGAAATAGTGCCTGAAGCTGGTGTGCGTATTTCCAAAATCAAGAATCTAGAAGATGATATTGCCCTTTCCTTAGCTGCATTGGGTATTCGTATCATTGCTCCTATACCGGGTAAAGGAACTATAGGCATCGAGGTCCCAAATAAGAAACCTACCGTAGTTTCAATGCGTTCGGTCATTGCATCGAGCAAGTTCCAAAAAGCGGAAATGCAGTTACCTATTGCATTTGGTAAGACCATCAGCAATGAGACTTTTGTCGTAGATTTGGTTAAAATGCCCCATTTACTAATGGCAGGGGCCACTGGACAGGGAAAATCGGTCGGGTTAAATGCTGTTATTACCTCCCTGCTTTACAAAAAGCATCCGGCAGAAGTGAAATTCATACTCGTAGACCCAAAGAAAGTTGAATTAACGCTGTACAATAAAATAGAAAGGCATTTCCTGGCAAAACTGCCCGATTCGGCAGAAGCAATCATAACCGATAACACCAAGGTAATCAACACCTTGAATTCACTCTGTATAGAAATGGATAACCGATACGAGTTATTGAAATTGGCTATGGTTCGCAACATCAAGGAATACAATACCAAATTCAAGGCCCGCAAATTGAACCCCCATGATGGACATAAATTTCTGCCCTATATTGTTTTGGTCATAGATGAATTCGCCGATCTTATTATGACCGCGGGAAAAGAGGTGGAAACCCCTATTGCCCGGTTGGCTCAATTGGCAAGGGCGATCGGAATTCATTTGATAATTGCAACCCAAAGACCGTCGGTTAACGTTATAACGGGTATCATCAAAGCGAATTTCCCGGCGCGAATTGCTTTTAGGGTAACCTCGAAAATAGATTCAAGAACAATCTTGGATGCCCAGGGTGCTGATCAATTGATTGGTAGGGGCGATATGCTTTTTACACAAGGCAATGAGGTAACCCGCATACAATGTGCATTTGTAGATACCCCTGAGGTTGAAAAAATAACGGAATTCATTGGTTCACAAAGAGCGTACCCACAGGCGCATGAGTTACCGGAATATGTAGGTGAAGATTCTGGCACAAGTATTGATTATGAAATAAGTGAAAGGGATTCTATGTTTAGGGATGCGGCAGAAGTCATTGTCATTGCACAGCAAGGTTCAGCATCTTTATTACAACGAAAACTAAAATTAGGTTATAATAGGGCCGGTCGTATTATTGACCAGTTAGAGGCCGCAGGAATCGTAGGGCCTTTCGAAGGCAGTAAAGCAAGACAGGTTTTAGTGCCCGATATGATAGCTTTAGATCAATTATTAAATAACGAGACAAATTAGATATAATGAAAAAGATATTACTTATCGCCATTGCACTATTAACGGTTGGTATAACCAGCGCCCAGAATTCCGATAAGGCAAAAGCTTTGTTGGATGAAGTTTATAATAAGGTTCAAAGTTACGATAACATTTTTGTTGATTTCAAATATGTGCTTAATAACCAAGAAGCAAACATCAATGATGAAACAAGAGGCGATGTCACTATGGAAGGTGATAAGTATGTTGCCAATTTCTTTGGTGCACAACAACTGTATGATGGAAGTAAGGTATATACCATTGTTCCTGAAAATGAAGAAGTTACAATAGAGGACAAATCGGAAGATGAAGATACGGTTACACCCTCAAAAATGTTGACTTTCTATAGGCAAGGACATATATACAATTGGGATAT
>JAHHKH010000096.1 GCA_018679695.1 Maribacter sp. | reverse complement strand
AACCAAAGCGCTCGTTCAACTTTTTACCATAGGTCCTCCGGAAGTTACCTTTATCAATGATGTGGTAGTTATCCGTGACGCCGCCTATTTTACCGATTCATTCCTTCCAGTGCTTTACAAAATACCCTTGGAGAAAAACGGTCGATTAGCAACCAATACCGTTGAAACCGTTCCAATGGGGGGATTCTCAGTGGAACCACCTCCAGTACCCCTGTTTCCTTTTCCCGTTTATGCCAATGGTATAGATGCCACGCCGAATGGCGAAACCTTGATCGTGGCCAATTTGCTGAGAGGGGAGCTGTACAAGGTAGATCCAGACTCCGGTGACGCCTCACTTATTGATTTAGGAGGTGATTTTGTTCATTTTGCCGATGGAATACTCTTGGATGGAAAAATCCTTTACGTAGTTCAGAATTTTGCGAATCAAATTGCAGTAGTACAAATGGGCAATGACTTTACATCCGGAACCTTGATCGATGCCATTGTGGACCCAATTTTCGGAATCCCATCCACAATCGATGACAAAGGGAACAATTTGTATGCCGTAAACGCACATTTTGATTTGGCACCACCTGGGGTATTAGCCCCTAATGTGGCATTTGAAGTGGTAAAGGTTCGGAAGATGAAATAAAGATAAAAGTCTTTATTTGCCAGTAAAATAAGCTTTCGATACCATTTATTGGACCGATCCTTCTAAAAGGCCATAGTATGTTATATGACAGCTATGGTGTTTTGTGATTGCATTTTTACGCGAATAAGATCAATAATCAAAAGGCCGTGTTACGAAAAATCAGAACCTGCGGACTATACGCAACCCAAGCCCTATTAATGGGTTCTGCCGTAATGCCAGACCTGATTGTTCCTATTGATGTAAATTATCGTAGAACCGTAAAATTAATATGGCCATAGCGCTTAGACATCCTAATAAATAATTGAAATGATGTGATGCGACTCATGAAACACTTCCTGATTTTACTTTTGCTGTGCCATTACGATATACATGCGCAACAGACCTTGGCCGATTTTACCTCGGTAAGACCATCGCGGCAGAATACAGATTATGTTTTTCCTGCCTCACATAGTTTTCAAAAAATCATAGAAGCCGGCGATCCATTGACTGAAGGGGGTTCACTTTTAAATAAAAATGACTTTACTGGGTATGTTCCTATCGAGGGTAGTAGTGAAAATGGGTATTTGAGTATTAATGCCGAGTCCGTACCTGGGGGAGTGAGTATACTGGATATCAACTTTGACGACACTTCAAAAACATGGCAGACCACATTGTCCCAAGCTATTGATTTCTCTGGTATGGTTGGTACCATAGCCAATTGTTCGGGGACGGTAACCCCATGGAATACGATACTATCCTGTGAGGAGCGTATTGTAACTACCGATTTGAATGCAGACGGTTATCATGATGCCGGATGGTGTGTTGAAATCGATCCTGCCACTAAAACGGTAATCGATAAAAGATGGGCATTGGGAAATTTTAATCATGAAAATGTCGTTATTCACGACAACCAAAGAACAGTGTATGAAGGTGCGGATTCCAATCCGGGATATTTATACAAATTCGTTGCCGACACCGCACAAGATCTGAGTAGTGGCAATCTCTATGTCTATAGGGGTTCAAAAAATGGTTCTGGTACTTGGATTCGTATTGAAAACTCCACACCCGCTGAACGCAATAGTACCCTGGCCCAAAGTGGCCGTGTGGGTGCAACGGTATTCAATGGCATTGAGGATGTTGAAATAGGCCCCGATGGTTTGGTTTATTTTGCGGTAAAAGGTGAAGGCAGGGTGTATCGGTTTAAAGACAGTGATCCCCTCACCGGTACTTCGGTACCTCGAATGAAAACTTATGTGGGCAATAAGGATTATATAATATCCCATGAAAATGGCACTAAGAACATTCCCTGGGGAACCGGGAACGATAATTTGGCCTTTGACGGGGAAGGAAACCTTTGGGTAACGCAAGACAGTGGAAGTCAAAACTACATTTGGGTTGTTGAAAACGGACATACCCAAGCTTCCCCCAAAGTAAAGATTTTTGGAATTCCACCTGCAGGATCAGAGCCCACCGGAATTACGTTCTCACCCGATTACCGATTTCTTTTTATGTCGATCCAACATCCAAATAGTAGTAATTCTTCCAGTATACAGATCGATGCAGCGGGGAATTCGGTGGCATTCGATAAAGGCATTTCATTGGTTATGGCGAGAAAGGAACATTTAGGATTGTCCCATGCTACCTGGTACTTGGATGTTGATAATGACGGCTATGCCGTTGATCCTCCCATACTCAGTGAAACGAGTCCCGGACCAGCTTATACCACCACGGTATTACCCACAACCGATTGTGATGACAGCGATGCCACAATAAATCCTGATACAATATGGTATCTCGATACTGACAATGATGGATTGTATGAGGGATATCCCGTAATTGGCTGTAACAAACCAGGTGACGACTATACGATAGAGGAACTTCCTCCAGAAATCGAAACAGAGGGAACAAAAATTCTCATGTTTCCCAACCCTACTGAGGGACAAGTCAATATTCAAATAATCGATGATTTTGAGCGATTGGAAGTTACCATAGTCAATGCCAAAGGGCAAATAATGCTAAGTGAAAAGTTCGGCGGTACGCGACTAATAAAACTTGATTTATCAATGCTGGGTTCAGGTGTGTATTATGTTAACATCCAAATTGAAGGGGAACAGAATCAAATAGTACAGCTCGTAATAAAATAACATGCTTTTCATAAAATGGAAATTTTATATAGGAATCTCGTAGTATCTTTGTCACTTGATAGTATTATTTAATCCGATGAACAAACCCCTCGCACTCTTTAAGTCCCTGATAGGTAAAGATGCCTCACAATCCCCCAGTCCATTAATGCAATGGTTGAATCCTATACTGATTCGGGCAGAAGCCGGCGAACTTGATTTCTCTTATGTGGTTCGTGAAGAAATGACCAATCCCCTGGGCATCATACACGGAGGCACCACAGCGGCCATAATCGATGATGCCATAGGCGCTGCGGTTTTCTCACTGGGTGTTCCCCATGTGTATACCACCGTAAGCCTTTCCGTTGACTATTTTAGTCGGGCCAAAACAGGGGAAACCATCATCGCCCAGACCAAGGTCATCAAAAAGGGCAAACAGATCATCAATGCCGAATGTGAGGTCTGGAATGCCGATAAGACCCGCATGATAGCAAAGGGCCACTCGAATCTTATCCAGACCAAAATAGAAGTTTAAAGCCTTATTGCTTGGCCCCTGTCATCGATTGTCCGCCTTGGTTCAAGGTTACATTCACTACCTCACCCGAATCATTTCTACCGAATACCATTTGGGCAGCTACCACTTTTAGAAAAAAAGTGTCTTCAGCTTCAGCAAAAATTTCAAATTGGGGCTGTCCCGTTGCCTGGGCAAAAAGCTTATCGTCTTTTGTGGTAATCGCAATCTCGAAGCCAGGTTGCAGCTCATAAATCCCTACATAATCATTCAATACTTCCGGGGCTATGGCAACGGTTTCTTTCTCGTTGGCTGGTTTCCTGTCGGTTTCCACCCCCTTCGATTTGTTGGAACGGGCAGCGAAATGAGCGACACGCTTCCCATTTTCCACGGCGAATTCATAGGAGGTCATTCCCCCTTCGAACAGGAATTTATTAGGTGATACCGGGAATAATTCGAGCTTACTACTGCCCTCACGTTGGCTGTAAAGCTGACCGTCTTCCAAAGTAATACTTCGCAATACCTCATTATCGAACTCGTAGTTCCCTACCCATTTTTTAAGCTGGCTGGTTGAGAGTTTAATCGATTTATCGGTATCGGGATACGGCTTGCCTATGGCCAAGGCGGCCATTTTAATCGTGGCGTCCTGGGGGGAGGCCCCATCGCGATTGGTCAATACGATCACATAGGTGTTTTCGGAAGGTACGTACACTCCTTGGGTAACATACCCAAAAATTCCACCCCCATGTTCTATACTGGGTGTACCATGAATAGCATTGACCTGCCATCCATAGCCGTAATTCGTGGGCTCCCCATTGTTCAAGGCGGTATTGGCGAATGCCAGCGCCCTGCTTTCGGCCGTTATCAGCGTATTGTCATGAATGGCCTCGTGCCATTTTACCATATCATCAACGTTAGACATGAGCGAACCGGCGGCATAGGGCAAGGTCAAACTTAAATAATCGGCATTTTTAAAACCGCCTTCGGTAGGCGAATACCCAGAGGCTCTGTTCTTGATCAATTTTGATTGACTACCGTAATACGAATTTTCCATTTTTAAGGGAACAAAAATATTTTCGGAAATGAACTCTGCATAGGATTGGTCACTGATCTTTTCGATAATATGCCCCAGGATGATATAACCCGAATTATTGTACTTCCATTTTTCCCCGGGGTCAAATTCCATGGGTTCGTTCTTAAAATGATCAATGATCTCGGTAGGCGACATATCAGTACGGGCCATTGCCATAAAACTTTTCATATTGGTATAGCTTTTGATCCCAGATGTATGGTTCAGTAAATGATGCACAGTTATCGTCTTTCCATTGGTGGGATAGTCAGGAAGATACTTTGTAATTTCATCTTCCAAACTAAGCTTACCCTTTTCCATCAA
>JAHHKH010000080.1 GCA_018679695.1 Maribacter sp. | reverse complement strand
AGACTACAACCGTTAAGTAGAAGGAAACCAAATGCTTCATGAAATAAAAATAATCAGGATTTCGGCACCAATTTATAAATGCCTTTTCCTTCAATAGCCACATATATCAGTCCATCCGGTCCCTGTCTAACATCGCGGACACGGCCCATATCGCTCAATAATTTTTCACGATTGGTTACTTTATTTCCATCTAAAGTCAATCGTTCTAAATACTGGAAAGATAGGGATCCGGCAAGTAAACTTCCTTTCCAACCTTTATATTTATCCGAGGTTACAAAGGCCATACCACTTGGAGCTATTGAGGGAACCCAATAGTGAATAGGCTGCATCATACCCTCCATCTCGGTTTTATCTGTTATGGGCGTACCACTATAATTAATCCCGTAAGTTATAATCGGCCAACCATAATTGGCGCCTTTTTCAATAATATTGATTTCATCACCTCCTTTGGGACCATGCTCATGCGTCCAAATTTCTCCCGTTTCAGGATGTGTTACGAGACCTTGTGGATTGCGATGACCATAACTATAGATAGCCTCCTTAGCCCCGTCCCGACCAACAAACGGGTTATCTTCCGGAATGCTGCCATCATCATTTAATCTATATATTTTACCGCCATCCTTAGTAATATCCTGTGGGTTTACATCGCGAGCACCACGCTCTCCAATCGAAAAATAAAGGTAGCCCGCATTGTCAAAAGTAATGCGAGACCCAAAGTGCTGTCCTTTCGTGGTATTTGGACTTGCTTTATAAAGTAACTCCTTGTCATACAGTGAATTATCTCTTATTTTGGCACGCATAAGTGCAGTATGGCCCCCTTTGCCCTCACCTTCTTCAGAAGCATAGGTAAAATATATCCAGCCATTATTGCTAAAGTCCGGGTGTGGAACAATGTCAAGAAAACCTCCCTGTCCCCTCGTATAAACAGCAGGAACATTAGAAATAGTTGTTTTTTTACCATTTTTGAAATGAAGAAGTGTTCCTGCTTTTTCCGTGATGAGCATACTACCATCGGGAAGGAACGCCATTCCCCATGGAATCTGTAGTTCATCGATGAAAAGCTCTGCTGAAAAAGTCTCTTCAGAAGGGGTATTTACTTGATTTTCAGATTGCTGAGCGCAAGAAAAATTAAGCGTTACAACGAATAAATAGAGAAGGAAAATACTTTTTTTCATAACTTAACGTTAGAATTTAATATTATATGTATGGCATTTAAGCCTAAAGATAAAGAGAAAATATAAGTTTAAACAATTACACCAAAGAATATACTTAAACCCCAATTCAAGGATATTCTTGCCAAAACTGACTTAACCTATGTTCCCAAAAAGCCAACGGAATGTTCTGTATGCTTTACTACTGCTGTTTTTTTCGGTAGTTTTTACTTCGGCCATTGCTAATACGGAATACAAAGTGTTTGCCGAAATCACTTCGGCCATAAGGAATACAATTTCTGGGACAGAATCTGACTCTCAAACCAAGGCATCGGACAAATTATTTATTTCCAAAGAATCGTCAAAGAAAATGAAGGGAGCAAACAGTGCGACCATGCCCATGTTTATGACCATTATTCAAGGGGCTGATGAGGAAGTGGGTTGTCCCAATGACGGTAGTACCGTTGCAAGGTTTAATCTATGCGGCGATTCTGATGACAGAACCATTTCGTTGGCAGGTGCACCATTTGGGTCAGTATCCTGGGAAATATTGGGTGGTTCATGTTCTCCCGATATAAATGAGGATTGTCCCGATACCAACAATTCTTGTTACACCCAAGTCAGTACAGCACAAAATTTTACCATAGATGCTAGCACCATTCCGGCAACCACAGGTGCAGAGTTTCGGGTTCGAGTTAATGGATCAGGGGCATATTATTATTTCAAGGTTAAAAAGAGTACAATTACCCAAACTTATGTAAAAGAAGATTTTATATGCGGTGTACCTGGTAGAATTCAAGTAACTAATTTATCCAGTGCCTACGAATTTAGTATTGATAATGGAAGTGGTTTCGGTCCTTGGCAAGGCCCTATTTTTAACAATTTAACACCGGGGACTTATATTGTTAAGGCCAGGTTACAGAATACACCGAATACCTGTGAATATCCTTATGAGCCAATAATAATTGATCAATTGGATATAGATATTGACGTTACCTTTACAGATGCCCTTTGTAGTGGAGATACTGGTACCATAACTGTCACTGCCAATAATGTTCCTGGCCCCTACAAGTACACCTTGTTGGATTCTAGTGGGGTAGCCCAGGAATTTACGGCATTTATACCTGATAATCCATATACATTTTCCGCGGTTGGATTCGGAACCTATATCGTACAGGTTGAAACACAACAGTGTACGGGAGATCCTTTGAATGGCATTGATCCCCCTAGACAAAACTTGGATACAGGAGGCAATCCTATAGTTATTGGAAGTGGATTATCCCCTCTTGATGCCTCTACCGAGGTGAATAGTAGTTTTGGATGTTCAACTATAACTGATGTTGATATAATAGTGAATACCTCAGGCGGTTCAGCTCCTTATACCTTTACCGTTAATGGTGGACCTTCACAACCATCTTTTACAGGATCTACGATATATACTGTTACGAGTGCTGGAACTTATGATTTCTTAATCACCGATAGCAATGGGTGTACAATAACCGCTTCATCCGATGTTGAAGATCTGCTTCCTCCAGATGTTACTGCGAATGGAATTGACGGGACTTGTTCAAACGGAGGGGCTAAAATCAACTTTAATATCATTGATGCACGAGGTTATAACTTGTCATATCGTGTCAATGCCATCGACCCTTGGGATACAAATCCGCAAATATCAGTGCCCGCAGGGACCTATAACAATATCGAAGTTAGATATCAACAAGGTGGTTTTGAATGCACTATGACCTTACCACCGGTTACTGTTACCAATGTTGGGGCAATAATTGGCAATGCCACGAAGATCACTGACAGAACCTGTGATGGAAGTGGCGGGATAAATGGAGGTCAAATCGATTTTGTAGGTCCTTTTTCAGGAGGTTCTGGAAGCGGATATGTTTTTAGTGTAGACGGCCTTAAT
>JAHHKH010000203.1 GCA_018679695.1 Maribacter sp. | reverse complement strand
TCTCAACCCTAAATAGACAAAAGCTATACCAAGGCCAGTTTAATGCCATTCTGGCGTATAATGGGGTGATTTCAATGCCATATTGGCATTTTTTTAACAAAATCCTGTCTAAAAAAAAGCAAAACACCTAAATCCTATGGGAGATTCTTAATTGTAGTGGGCCTTGAAAATGTTGATGAGTACTTTGGGGGGGACGATCTTATTCGGGTATTTGTGCATGATTGAGAGTACCTGTTCAATGGCCGATGGGGGTAGCCCCATGCCCAATCCGATATTATGGATCCTGTTAATCTCGATCAAATCCTGCTTATTGTCGACATTCATCAATAAAACCAGTCGATGGAATTGCAGTATGCGTTCGGCATCGGATTTTGGAATAACATGTTCCACTTTTCTGTCGAAAAGGCTATCGAAGGTCTCTTCATCAACATCCAATTGTTGCGCAACACTTCGCAGAAATATATATTCTTCGTCCTTGATGATATTATCGACCCGGGCGAAGGAAATCATTTCCGAAAGTATACTCAATTTTTCCTGATAGGTGCTCATACTGGTATTTCAATAATGCTATTGGTATAACTAAAAAAGTGTTCCTTTCGTATAATTATTCCTTGTTTTCGTTATAATGCCAATAGCTATCCTTAATTTGCGGAAAAGTTTTAAATTGGCATATGACCAACAATGATATTTTCAAAAAGCTCCGGGTAGCGTTGATGTTAAGGGACGATGAGATTGTTGAAATCCTGAAATTGGCCGATTTCAATATTTCCAAAAGTGAATTGGGGGCCTTGTTCCGAAAAGAGGACCATCCCAATTACATGGAATGTGGCGATCAGATCCTCCGCAATTTCTTGAACGGCCTGGTGATCTATTTAAGGGGTACCAAGGAGGATCCGAAAAAGCCCGGTGATGTGCTGTCCAAGGCCAAAAGCCAGGCAAAGGCCCCTGGAAGGGAAAAGACCGATTTTATAGCACGGAAAAGAAAAAAATTCAACCCTGATATTTCGACGGTAAAATATAAGAACAAACCGGGTCAGGGAAAAGACAAGAAAAAATCCTGATACCGTTGATGAAGGGTATCAGGATTTGAAAAAAAGTCTTTGATGGATCTCTAGCTGGTAATGCGGATCGGTACGGTGTACATTTTGCCTTCTGTGGCTCCTACCATATCAATTTTTTGGTAGTTTAATCTACTTTTTACAAAAGACTCGAATCTTTCATTTGCCGTCTTAACGGATAAAACGACGATTTCGCCTTCGTTGTTCAAGGTAAACCGAACCTGTGCGGTTAAACTAACATCGTCAAAGGTCAAAAAATTGTCTTCCAAAAGTTCCCCTATCTGTGTGGATAGTTTTTTTGTTGGATCTACTTCAACGGCATCGTTTGCTAAAATGTTCCCTGTTACCAGTAGCATCGCAGCTACAAATACTAAACTTAATTTTCTCATGATTTGATTGTTTAATGATTGATGAATAATTAATTGATGAATACTTGTTTGATTACTAAAAAGACGGTTGGGAAAGCAGATCGTTACAAAGTTTTCAATTTTTAACATAATTTTAATTATAGCCATTACATGGATCAGCCTGTAAATAGGGGCGAAAAGCACCTTTAAATTTTTTTTGCTGTTTCAATGATTTACTGTTGTTTTCCCTTACCTAATTGTAGGAAAATGGGTGAATTTAAGGTTTGGGATAATCGATAGCCGATTTTTATAAAAACCCAGACATTGATAAGAACCGACGACGTAATCCACGGTTAACACATGGCTGTCATAAAGGGCAATAACCGACGATGCTATACATTTTGTATTGGCTTTTTATTGATTCTGTTTGTATTTGGCAATGGAATATTATCAAGCGAATTACCGATCCAGATGTTTGGATTTGAACAACCGACCCTTCCATCGAATTATTTTCCTTTTATTTTATTGCCGGCCACTATAGTTCCTAATGTCATTTATACCCATATTACGGATATCGTAATAATTTATAAAGAAAGAACAGCATACAACAATGGCCATACCTAACCAGCCCGACAGGTCATTCAGGTGGGCTGGCGGGTTGCACGTTCACCCACACTTCGTATCTTTAAATGAACTTAAACATACCAACCGCTGAACGCAACTACGTTTAGCCCGGCCTTGGCAGTAATTCGGTACGAAAAAGAGCATATCAGTTTCCAATTCAGCAATGAACCAAGGACAGCAACTTTCGAGACGTACGTTAATTCATTAATTGAAAAATTTGGTTTGAACTAAAAGTAAGAAAATGAGAACAACAACATTCCTAACATTTGTAGGTGATCAATGTGGAAGGGCTGAAGAAGCGATAAATTTTTACACTTCAATCTTTCCAAATTCGGAAATCAAAAGTATAACCAAATACGCAGAAGGAGAAGCGGGAGGAACACCTGAGCTCATCAAATATGGGGTGTTTACATTAAATGGTTTAGAATACAGGGTCTCCGAAAGTAATTTTGATCACGCATGGTCATTTACACCAGCGGTATCCCTGTTCGTTGATTGTAAGGCTGAAAAGGAGATAGAAACTTTATTCGAAAAACTTTCTTCAAATGGAGGCCAGATTATGGTCCCTCTGGACAACTACGATTCTGGGGATTACGGATTTGGTAAAAAATTCGGATGGTGTGCAGATAAATATGGTATTTCATGGCAACTTAATCTTTCAGAATAAATTCTGAATTATAATATAAGCCGTACTACTTAAAGGAATAAACGAAATGAAAATGAAAAATAGACAATAACTACTGTCAACAATATATGATATCATAGCTCCCATTCGGTCGCTACACTTCATATACGAACCATGGTGGGACACAAAAATATATTGGAAATGGAAAGATCAACTAATAGAATAAACAGAAGAACGGCTTTAAAGGTCTACTCTTTAGCTTTTTTGGGCTTATCCCTTCCTGGATTCGCACTTGCGAACAATGATTTAATTGGTCCAAATAGGCCATCAAATGATGGAACTATTCCTAAACACTTTCCAAATATTGATCCTGAGGTAATCGCAGAGGTTGTGGGGAAATCGCATTTTGACCTGGACCGTGTGAAAGAAATAGTGGAAAAAAGGCCTGAGCTTTCAAGGTCTGTATGGGAATGGCGTTTTGGTGATTTCGAATCAGCCATAGGGGCTGCATCCCATGTAGGTAGAAGAGATATCGCTATGTACCTCATAAGCAAAGGTGCAAGACCCACAATTTTTACTTTTGCCATGTTGGGTGCATTTGATGTGATAAAGTCTGTTGTTGAATCCACACCCGGTATACAACAACACACAGGGCCCCATGGAATCAGTTTATTGGACCATGCCTATGCTGGAGAAAGAATGAAGGATAAAATGACTACAAAGGAGATCGAAGATTTGCAGTTGACTATCGAATATTTGGAGTTATTGGGAGATGCAGGTGGCGAACAATACTTAGATGTAAATTCAGAAGAACAAAAAAAATATCTGGGAAATTACAAGTATGGTGAAGGTGAACAAGAAGGTTTTACCATTGCTTTAAATATGAGGCAATTACTTTCTTTAGGACCCATAGGGGGATTTGGAGGAGCCCTTTATAAAATTGGGGATAATAAATTTACCTATAATGGTGCCCCTTCCGTAATCATTGCTTTTGAGATGCAGAATGAAACCGTCAAATCATTGACAC
>JAHHKH010000021.1 GCA_018679695.1 Maribacter sp. | reverse complement strand
GTTCCTTGTCCCGCTTGAGAAAAGCGGTACCCTGATCCCGGGCCGGGGCCGTGATCAGGATCAATGAAAAATCAGTGCCCAGGGACCATCCTTTCATGGAAATCTCCCGTGACCAATCGGGCCTAACGATCTTCATGGTCATATTGGAAGAGGACGAGTTGCCGCGCATTTTCCGATCCACCTTTTTTATGATTTCCGAGGCATCCTGGGCGGCAAGAAACGAGGTTATGAGGGAGAGCACAAGCCAGAGGGTGTTTTTCATTTCGCCAACCGTTTTGAATGAGGGCAGATCTCCGCCAAATAGGCGGCACCCACCTATTCCCAAAGATAGGCAGAAAGTTTCAGGAGCGGAAATTTTAAGGCCTTAGGTCAGGATCGCTTGAACCCAACAGTAGCTCTTAGGATTAAATGCCAAGGAACCGTCTGGCTCTCGCCGTAAAAGAACTGCCAGATCTTTAACGGGCGTTCGGGCCTTTTTGCAATGGTGGCACTTCTCTGGTCCTTTCGTGTAGCGAACTAACCCTTACTGCTGTTTAGAATTAAGATTGTTATTCTACTTTTAAACAGTTCGGTTTTAAGGGAAACAACAATTAGGAAACAGAAATTGATGATCACTAAATAATTGATATAAATTATATATTTGATTTTTTAAATTGAACGCAGTAGCAACCGCCAATTATTAAAATCATCACTTTTTAAATGAGAGAGAAAATAAGAAGTATAGTCGAAGATAATTCAACCAAAAAGGGTAAAATATTTGATTATGTAATTCAAGCTTTAATAATACTGTCTTTGGTGGCATTTTCAATTGAAACACTTCCTAACAATGAAGCGTATATAGTTGATTTTTTATTCAGTTTCGAAATCTTTTGTATTGTTATATTCTCTTTGGAATATCTTTTAAGAATTTTTGTTGCCAAGAAACCTTTTAGATATATTTTCAGTTTCTATGGTTTAGTTGATCTATTGGCCATTCTACCATTTTATTTAAATATTGCCTTCGATATGAGGATTTTAAGGGCATTTAGGATCTTTAGGATCTTTAGGGCTTTGAAACTGATCAGATATAACAAGGCATTGCAAAGAATTAATATTGCCGCAGGGATAGTCAAAGAAGAGATGGTCCTATTCTTTATTGTAACATTAATATTCATTTTTCTTACATCATGTGGCATCTACTTTTTTGAGAATGATGCCCAGCCTAATGTATTTTCATCAGTTTTCCATAGCCTATGGTGGTCAGTAGTTACTTTAACTACGGTTGGTTATGGTGATGTATATCCAATAACAGTTGGAGGCAAAATATTTACATTCTTTGTCCTGATTATTGGTGTAGGAATAGTAACAATTCCTGCGGGATTGGTAGCATCTGCCCTTTCTAAAGCAAGGGAAATTCAGGATACGGCCAAATTTCCAAAAACATCTTAATTCTGGATAATTTGGGTAATATGATAAGATTTTATATCCCCCTTTTCATTCATTAGTTATGCCATTTTATTCCAAGGTTTACTTTTTTTCGCCAATGTGGGCATGAATCCTTTATCTATCTATTTGGTGATGTTGGCAGGGCAGATCTAATACGGAAAATGGTTCTCCCATTTTCATATGCCAAATTTGAATGGATGGGCAGTTGAACGCTATACTTGTATTAAACTTAAACGCTATTGTACTTTTCTTTTTATGGTACTACGAAGAAAGGGGTTATAGTTTAGGGTCGTAAACCAAAGGGGCGGGATTGGGTAAATTCATTTCACGGACAAGTTCTAAAAACCGTAGGTTTTTATAGATATCCTTATTCTCCACCATAATCCTATTGGTAGTGAAAACAAGATAAGTATAATGCAACAACCGAATCGCCGTGAAGGAGGGTTTGCCGCCACTTGAGTTTAAAAAATATGCCAAGGGCTTTCCAATAACCTACTCGAGCTTTAAAAAATTTGCTGTGTTCTTATAGTAGACTTTACTTAGAAGTTCAGCAGAAAGTCCTAGACCCAATGTTTTTTGACCTCTCACCACCAAGGAGTCCGTGCCACTTAAATAGTTCCATAGGGTTTCATAGTTCGTATCGAGGTTTATTTGCTCTTCCTCGAGCTCGGCAGGGCTCATGGTTTCTTGTAATCTTGAATTCCCATAGTCAGAACCGAACATGATCCGATCTTGATATTGATCAAAAAATGCCCTCACTTTTTTAGTGTCCTGTCTTGCCAAATCCCCAAACCGCGCCGCAGTCTCTACATGCATGTTGGGAAACTTGTCCAGGCGTTCGGCCACCCTTTCAACATGATTTGACATGCTTCCAAGGTGGGCACATAAAATATTGAGTTCAGGATTGTTTTCAATCCACCTATCCCTGGCGGCAATGATCGTTTCGTAGGAAGGAATTTCCGGAATTTTATAGGCATGATACTGTGGGTTGTTCGTGTAATAGCCAAAATGTGGATTGTTTGGGTCATCGAGCGGTCTCCAAGCCTGCTCAGGCTCAGCAATATGCGCTATTACGGGTATGTCTTTGTCTTTTAAATAATCCCAAATGGGCTGCAGCCGTGGATCGTCTATTTGTATAAAAGTACCGTTCTTATCTTTGGTGACCATTCCAAAATTCTTCCAAACCTTTACCATACGGGCCCCAGCATTGATCTCTTCACTCAACCGGTCGATGGTTTGCTGTGCAAAATCAGGTTCATCAATACCAACCCCTATAAATGACGAGCAGAGAAAGAACAAATCGGGATTTGCAGCTGTATGTGTTACGTAGGCATCCCAACTTCTGGAAATCCCTGTGGAGTCAGCTTTGGAAACATCGACCAACACCGATTGCATATTCCATTTTTTGAACAAGGTGGGTAAATAGGTTCGCGGATACTTAAAATGCGCGTGAACATCTATTTTTCGTACGGTCTGCATATCAACAGATATGTCCTGGGGTTCAGCTGTTGGATTCTTTTCTGACTTTGGCTTACAAGCCGATAGGGCTATAATGGCAACTAAAAAGTATAGGGTGTTTTTCATGATCTGAAATGGAATTAATGATTTTGACCAAAAAGGATTCCTAAAGATAATTTATTTGATGGTAAAGACCGTTATACCAAAAGTAAATTTTTGATGCACACTAAATAGGATTAAACAATTTTTTTCAGGACACATTTCTTTTTATTGCTTAGAATTCAAAAAAATAAGGCAAAGACTACGAAATTGATAATCATGTTATTAAAAAATTGTTATATTTAATCTGAATTAATGGCATTTATATCGCTATTATCAAAACTGTTATCTTAAAATGTAGTGGATAATTGTATAATACGTCCCCCACTTATTGTGTTGCATAACGCAATGGATTATAAAGTAATTAACTGTTGATACCTCCATCATATGATGTATGGGGATTATTTTTTTCAAAACGAGAATAACTAACATAAACCTAATTGATTATGAAAGAAAACCTAACGAGACACAATAAAATACGGGCGTATGGCCTAGTATGTATTATTGTACTTTTATTCGGGGTACAATCAATCTATGCGCAAGTTGCCATTTCTGGAACCGTATCGGATAATACCGGATCACCCTTACCTGGGGCCAGTGTAGTGGAGAAAGGAACTACTAATGGTACCCAGACCGATTTTGATGGTAATTATACCATATCGGCCGATGGCGATGCTGTTTTAGTATTTAGTTATGTTGGTTTCGCTGCCCAAGAAATCGACGTTAATGGAAGATCAACAATCAATGTTACCTTAACCGAGGATGCCCAAGCCCTATCAGAGGTGGTCGTGGTAGGTTATGGTACACAAAGAAAAGCCGATTTAACCGGATCTGTAGGATCTCTTGGATCAGCGGAAATCATATCAAAGCCGATAACCAGTCCAGACCAAGTATTGGCAGGAACGCTTTCAGGAGTTAATATTACCAATCGTAGTGGTGATCCTGGCGCTCCTATCAATGTGCGTATTCGTGGGGTCGGTACCCCTGGGGTAAATGACCCGCTTTGGGTAATCGATGGTGTTCCCTTGGTACAAACAACCAACATTACAGTGAATACCTCGTCCACGACGGACTCCAATCCGCTAGCAACCCTCAACCCTAATGATATTGAGTCGATAGACGTATTGAAAGATGCCGCTTCAACTGCAATTTATGGCGCAAGAGGAGCTAATGGGGTAATTATCGTGACCACAAAAAGAGGTCAGGCAGGCGCAGCCTCTGTAACCTATAATGGTTATTTGGCCTCAAGCCAGGTCAGGGATCAAATAGATGTTCTTAATGTCGAACAATATATTGATATTCAAGGACAATTGGGAAGGGATGTTTCAGAATTTAGTGGACAACCCTTTGTTGATTGGCAAGATGCCGTATTTAGAACCGGGTTCGTACAAAACCATAACGTAAGCGTGAGTGGAGGCAATGAGAATGCCAATTACTTTATTTCAGGCGGCTACATGGATCAGGAAGGTATCGAATTGGCACAGGATTTTGAACGGTATTCCTTAAAGGCAAATTCAGACATCAAAGTAGGTGATAGATTGCGTTTTGGACAGTCTTTAACAATAAGTTCCACGGATCGTTCCACACAGGCTGAAGGTGGTGGATTATTGGCCGGTTCAAATTCGGCAGGCAATGCCCCTTACTTCAAGATCTTTGATCCTAATGGCCCCTTTGGTTACAATCAGGAAAATCCTGGCACTATTGGGGAAGGATCAGCAAGCAATTTGGTCTTTAGAACAGACCCCAGGGTAAATCTTACAACCGTTCAGACTCGAAAAGTACTTGGGAATTTTTATGGGGAATTGGAAATAATCAATGGATTGAAATTTAGACCTTCCGTGGGTATAGACTATAATGTAGGTGACGGGGATTTTTTACAAACGGAAACTTCTTTTGACGGCAATTCAATACGGCAATCATTACGGATCGACTCTCGCCCTGTTGAACTGACCGTGACCACTGCAGCTACGCTTCAGTACGATACGACTTTTGGCGATGGCGACCATAGTCTTTCGGCGTTGGTAGGTTTTGAACAGACTAAGTTCAAGTTTGATAAAGTGAGGATACAAGGTCGTAATCTTGTTAATATCAATTTCCCTGCCACAGGTACGGCAGTGGCCGCCGCCAATGAGGCGGATCTTTGGACTATACAAGGATGGCTGGGACGTTTAAGTTACAATTACCAAGGAAAGTATTTGGCAACGGCAAACATACGTAGGGATGCCACTTCCCGCTTTGCAGGGCCCAATAGGGATGATGTATTCCCATCGATTTCAGTGGGGTGGAGAATGACGCAGGAAGATTTTTTCCCTGAAAGTGATTTTATCGATGATATTAAACTTAGAGGAAGCTGGGGTCAGTCAGGGAATCAGTTTACAGGTTTGAACTTTGCTTACTTAAGCGCTTTGAACACCAATATTTTCTACGTTATTGGGGATGGCCAAACTGTTGTGAACGCGCCAACACCGACCAATTTTGCCAATGCCGATCTGAAATGGGAGACCAGTACACAGACCGATATTGGGGTAGATGCCAGTTTTTTGAAAGGCAAGCTTACGATGACGGCCGATTATTATAATAAAACTACCGATGATGTCTTGCTCGGTTTGCCATTACCTTATGTATCGGGTTATTTTTTACCGGCCGATGCGAATATCGGGCAGATAAAAAATTCCGGGATAGAATTTTCTTTCAACTATAACAATGAAATAGGGGATTTTAGATACAATATTGGTGGTAATATTACAACTGTAAAGAATGAAGTCACCGATTTGGGCCAGATTCCCCAGATTATCTCTGGTATTGGTGGTGCACAGACACATAGGACAATCGTAGGTGAATCTTTGGGCCATTTTTATGGTTACAAGACCGATGGTCTATATCAAAATGCGGCAGAGGTCAGTGCGGCTTTACCTGATGCCAATTCCACCGGTCCCGAACCAGGGGATATCCGTTTTGTGGAT
>JAHHKH010000011.1 GCA_018679695.1 Maribacter sp. | reverse complement strand
ATCATGCCCATCAAAAAGTGAGGCTGCGGTAACGATACGTACTTTGTTCTTAGGTTTATAGGGGTCTACTTGCTTCATCTGTAATAAACACTCATTTTTAAAGAAGTAATTTACGGAATATTCAATAAAAAGAGATTAAAATTTAGAATGATTCAAAAAAAACAATAAAGAACACTATATGCAAAATTGAACAAGTAGTGCCTATATTTCTTGTTACCATGAATACCTGCTTTTAATCACTTGTTGTTTCCCTGGCAGCCTTAAATTCACTACCCTCATACCATTTAGGAAAATAATCTTCATTCGCCAATTGTAAGCCAACATTGTAATAGAGTTGGGCATCAAATTGCGCCCCACTTAAGTCGGTAGTTGTTGGATCATATTCGTCCGATGGTTGATGGTATCTGTGTTTAAGATATTCATCATTCATCTGTTTGGCATATTCAATCCCTTTTTCAAAATGTTCATAGCTTCCTCCCGCATACAAGGCCGGGATACCGATTCTAGCGAAATTAAAGTGGTCTGATCTAAAAAAGTATCCTTTTTCCGCTTCGGGATCTGGAATTACATATCGTCCCTGTTTTTCGGCGGCAGCCTTACCATATTCATCCATTTCAGAATGCCCAAAACCAGTTATGGTCAAATCTTTCATCCGCCCCGGACTCATAACCCCATCCATATTAATATTCGCTACAGTTTTCTCTGGCTCATAAATGGGATTTTCTGCATAATAGGCAGAACCCAACAAACCTTGTTCCTCCCCAGTTACCGCCATAAAAACCACTGATCTTTTAGGCGGGGCGGATTTTTTAAAGGCTTCTGCAATTGCCAATAAGCAGGCTGTCCCTGAGGCATTGTCAAGCGCACCGTTATAAATGGAGTCGCCCTCTACCGGGATGCCAATCCCGAAATGGTCCCAATGGGCAGAATAAATAATGTATTCATCCTTTCTCTCGGTACCTGGTAAAATAGCAACTACATTCTTGGAAACATCCCTTTTAAGTGTATTGGCAACTTTAACCGAAGCCGTTAGCCCCAATGGAATTGGTTTAAAGCCCTTTTGCCCAGCAATCTTTTTATAATCTTTCCTTTTATAAGAGGAAGCTTCCAATATTTTATTGGCACTTTCATTGCTGATCCACGCATTGATATCGGCAACAGGATTCGTACTTTCTATATTCAATTGGCCGCCTCTCCAACTAGATTGAACCACATTCCACCCATAGGAAGCAGGTTCGGTATCGTGAATAATAAGTACCCCATCGGCCCCCTGTCTGGCCGCTTCTTCAAATTTATACGTCCAACGACCGTAATAGGTCATCTCATTTCCCTTGAACAATGTTGAATCCCCGGATTTAAAACCAGGGTCGTTTATTAAAACCACTGCTGTCTTTCCTTTCCAATCAATTCCATTATAATCATTCCAACCGTATTCAGGGGCTACAATACCGAAACCGGCGAAAACAAGTTCGGAATTCTCAAGGGTATTGCCAGGTTCGATTTTTTCTGCAACTAGGGCAAAATCCTCCAAATATTCCAATTCAAAATCCCCTTCCGGTCCTGAAATTTTCATTTTATCAGTAGGTGTAGCGGTAATTTCGACCATGGGAACATCTTGAAAAAAACTTTCCCCATTGCCCGGTAAAAGACCAAGTTTTGCAAACTCTGCTTCTAGATAGGAAACTGTTTTGACCTCTCCTTCGGTGAATGGTTTTCTTCCCATGAATTCATCCGATGCCAAACGTTCAATGTGCCGGCCAATGGCTGATTGGTTAATTTCCACTAAAGCCCGTTCCGTTGTTTTATCCGTTTTACAACCCACTAGTACCAACAAAATTGAAATTATTACATATTTCCCCATACTTCTTGTTCTTTTTAAATTATTGTAAATGGTTAGACTATGACCTTGGCATTAATTCAAATGGACTTTTACCTAAGAAATCAAGCATTATAAAAATACATATTTCGAATTACATAATCTTTTCATCTTGCTTGTGGTTATTGGACAAATCGGTTAAAACATTAATTGCTCTTATCGCATCTTTTTTAGCCACAAAAATGTGGTCGTGATAATAGCCGGCTATGACATTACAACTTATATGATTTTTGGCCAGTACTTTTGAAACCAAGGCAATTAAACCAATGGCATCCAAAGAAGAATGGATCTTAAGCGTTATCCAAGTCGATATAAATGTATAATCAAGCCTTAGTTCGTCTGCCTTACGCTTCTCAATGATCACAGAAACCCCCTCTTCCTCATTGAATTCACAGATGGTATCATTTCTATCGATTGCGCTTATATCTTTTACCGTAGCGAATATATAATCCCCTTTATTCAATATGGGTGTCATGCCTTTTATCAATAGAGCTAAATCTGTTTCTCCTGCCATTTAAATTGCTTTTTAAATTTTAGTAAAGCGATGAGTGATACCAGGGCCCAAATCCCTTCCAAGATTATAAATGGCATATATTTCATTAAAATTGAGGCAATACAAGCCAAGCTAGCCCCGATAAGATTCAACAAAATAAACGTCAGGTCTTTCTTTTCCAGTATTCCAAAAATGTTCAGCATGTAAGCCAATAGTATTTGAAAAACACCTACAAAACCTATCCAGTCGATTATATTCATATGCTATTTTTCAGGTTATTTTCAATTTAAGTTTTTCGTTGATGTATTTTTCCATGTCAAAATCGACAAAACGGCTTTGGGTTGGTTTATAAAGAGGGTGTTTGGGATGCCCTTTTTGTATGGTTTCCCCAATGGTCTTCCATTTTATATCAAAGTGCTTCAAATGCTCAAACAAGCATATCATACAATAGGGCAAATAATCCCGGGATTCAATCAGATCTCCATAGGCCATCCAAATCGTATCGATACCTAAATCCTGAATCGACTGGTTTATAATCATATTGTTTTTTTGCTGCAATCCAGAATCCATCTCGCTGTGTAAATGGTTGGGGTCCGTTGCCCGTTGTGGATACACATTGTACATGACCCACCCATCATAGCCATTGAACTGTGCGATTCGTTTTACCGATCTTAAGGTATTGTCCAGGGTATTTGGTCTTGCCGTACTGGGATTGATCCCAATGCAGGCTACTATACGCACCCCCTTCTCACCTAAAACATATCTGACCGTATCTTCGGGATTATTTAAATAAAGCCAATTTTCATCTTCTGCCATAGCTCACTATTATAAATAATAAATAGAGTCGCAATCACTCCATACGAAATACATTGTACATCCTTGACCAATCCATGGATTGTCCTGGTTGCAAATGAATTGCAATAAACAATTCCGGGCTAATTACATGTTTCCACCCCCAAAGATTCACTTTGTTGGTTTTGAAATCCCCCATTTCGCTGATGCCAATCTTATTTTGATGATTCAGTAATTCCCAGTTGGCGACAACCCCATCACTTCCCGATAGATTACTGAAGAAGAATTGCTCGTTGGGCGTGCCTTTGAATCCAATATTATCTGGCCCAAGAACAACTTGTTGTTCCTTATTGACTGTATCATCAAAAAGTTCAGGTTTTAATCGGAATGGAAATTTCAACTCATAATCAATCCCCATCAAGGCTTTGTTTATGGCCAAAAAATTATGGACATATTCATCGGTGCTAATTTCCTTATCGCCTGTATTTTGCAATGTATACTTAATGGCAAAACCATTCGCCTCCAATACGATCTCTTTTCTCAACACATAGGCGTAACCATGTACAACTTCAGAAGTACAATTGATCACAATTGTATTAGGCGAGGTGGTTATCTCGAATTGGGCCGGTTTGATCTCGTACTGCTTATGGAAAAGATATTGGTCATCTTCCTTTTTTAAAAGTCCTACCCCAATTTTGTGAAACCATCCTCCAACAGGGGCTTCCTCAAATCCCAAAGCATTATCGATACCGAATTCATTATAAAAACCTTTTCCAAAGGCCGCATTATTTACGATATCCGTCCGTTCAGCAATGGTCAATGGAATATTTTGAAAGTTCACCGCTGCAATTTTTCCCGACCAATCAAATCTTGAAAAGTTGTAATTCTCTTCAGGTAGGTCAATATGAACTTCCAGATTGATGTTCTTAAGGATATGTGGCATAATTCAAAAAGGGTTTAGCTAGATAAATCCTATCATCCCATTATGGATAGCTCATTTTTTTATGGGCTTAGCTTTCGATATTTAAACTGGTTCGTAAAATTTGAACTTAATTCAATAGATTTTCCTTTAAGAACAAAGCGATTGCCTCGGTCATTCGATCACGATTTTCCTTTTTTCTAAAACCATGGCCTTCATCCTTCGCCAACATATACCATACTTGCCCGCCATTCTCCCTTATCGATTCTACCATTTGTGCAGATTCCGATGCCGGTACCCTAGGGTCGTTAGCTCCCTGAATCACGAATAAAGGTTTGTTTATTTTTTCCGAATGGTTGTTAGGGGAGATCGACTCTAAATATTCCCTCATTTTGGGATCTCGTTCATCGCCATATTCCGACCTTCTTAAATCCCTTCTGTACTCCTCGGTGTTCTCTAAAAAAGTAACAAAATTGCTTATACCAACAATATCAATACCGCATCGTAACTTTTCATTGTAATTGAACATTGCAGCTAATACCATATACCCACCATAGGAACCTCCATAAACCGAAATTCTATCGTTATCATAGTCCGGGTTGTTCCCAATCCATTCAATGAGCTTGCCTATGTCCTTGACCGAATCTTCCCTTTTGAAACCGTTATCGAGTTTCAAGTAGGTTTTGCCATAACCTGAAGAGCCCCGTACGTTGGGAGCAATGACCGCAATACCCAACTCATTGGCCAAATAGGCGTAGAAAGATCGGAATTGAGGGGTATGTTGACCTTCAGGCCCACCGTGTATTGATATCATAACCGGTAACTTGCCTTCGTGCTTTTGAGGTTTATAAACAAAAGCAGGTATCTGTCTTTTCTTGCCTTGAACCTCATCATAGGTTTCATAAGTAATCAATTCAGGTTTTGGAAAAGAACCTGTATCCAATCCACCTACTTCACTGGTTGTCCATCTCGTGCTTATCATGGTACTGAAATCGAGTGAGTATACATCTCCCGGGGTTTCCGTAGTATTCAAGACCATCCCCAACTCATCCTTTTCCGGGTGAAAGTTCAACCCATAAATGCGGCCAATGGGTAGGTTGGATACTTTGCTATATGTCCCTGCTTCCAAATCAAAGGCATAGAGTTGGTTAAAGCCATTTTCATTGGTTATGAAAGCGGCTTTGGTCTTGTCGGCATTAGTCTCAAATGCTCCTACATTCCAGGGGATATCGGCTGTTAAATAGTCGTATTTCTTACTTTTGACATCATAGGCCACCAAGGTATTGAACTCCTTACCCTCATCTGTTGTCGCATAGATCTTATCCCCCGTCTTATTCCAGGCCAAAGCCATAAACACCGATTCTTTTTCTCCGTCATTCAAAGGGGTAAGTTCCGTGGTTTGTATATCAAGTATGAACGAATTTGATTTGGTGCTCGACAAATATTGGACAACGATAAGTTTGGAATCATCGGGAGACCAGTCCATCACCATCCAATAACCGGTTCCACGGTCTATTTTGATGCTTGCTTCTTTTGGGTTCGCCATGTCTGAAATATAGACATCGAAATCCTTAGTATTCCTGCGGGTGGAGGTAAAGGCAAAGCGGTCTCCTTTGTTCGACCAAACAACCCCAAAATTTACCGAACTACCATCGCTTAGCATCTCAGATTTACGGGTATCCATATCATACCAATACAATTGTGAAAATTCATTACCGCCACTGTCCTTAGTGAAAATAAAACCGTTATGGTCCTTTGATGGGCAAAAAACGCCGTTGCCTACAGGCTCATCAAAGAAGGTAATCTGGTTCCGCGCATCTTCTGGTTGGCCAACCACATGCAATTGACTGGTATTCCCAAACCGGGTTGCTATCAATACCCCGCCATTATTAGGCATCCAATCGGCTAGCGAAGCGGATCGCGTATTCTGGTATTGCTGAATGCCCAATTTTATTTCCTCGGGAATCTCAGGAACATCCTCCAATACCAAATTGCCCAATTCACGTTTCTCCTGTGCATTACCTAGACCAACTAAAAGTAGGGAAAGGAGGATTACCAATGCTCTTACATAGGACGTTTTGATTTTCATAATGATGTGTTTTATAAACTAAAAATAAGCATTCTATTGATGCCTTTAATGAGATGATCTATACTACTTCAAATATATACCATGAAAATGCAGTACAAAACTTCTAAAAGTTAACGACACATTGATTAAATTACGGGCACTAAATAAAAGCCACCTACAAGTACCAATAGAAAAACGCATATTAAATCCAACCTTTATGTTTGCAAAAAAGCTTTCGATCCGATTTGTCCTGATTACAATTTTAATTTACACCACGCCATATACTTGGGCACAAACCATAAACACCAAAGCGATTACTGAAGTTGTTTCGGGACTCGAATTACGTGGTATTGGCCCAGCCCTAATGGGTGGGCGTATAGCCGATATTGCTGTAAACCCAACCGATCGCAGCACTTGGTATATCGCTGTTGGATCAGGAGGTTTATGGAAAACCACGAATAGCGGAATTACCTGGAAACCCGTTTTTGACGATCAGCCCTCCTATTCCATAGGTACAGTGACCTTAGACCCTAGGAATCCCGAAATCGTATGGGTAGGCACTGGAGAAAATGTAAGTGGTCGTCATGTTGCCTGGGGCGATGGGGTATATCGCAGTACTAATGGGGGTACTAGCTGGCATCAAATGGGTCTTGGGAAATCGGAACATATTGGTAGAATCTTGGTAGATCCAAGGGATAGTAATACCGTATTCGTTGCAGCCGAAGGACCCCTCTGGTCTTCAGGGGGGGACCGGGGCGTTTTTAAAACCAAGGATGGGGGTACTACCTGGCAAGAGGTGCTTAAAATCGATGCGAATACCGGCGTTACCGATATAGAATTCGATCCATCGAACCCAGATGTCATCTATGCTGCAGCCTATCAACGACGTCGGCATACCTGGTCACTATTAGCAGGCGGGCCAAAATCAGGAATTTACAAATCAACGGATAATGGGGAATCCTGGCGGCAAATAAAAACAGGTCTACCCAAAGGTGATATGGGAAAGATAGGCCTAGCGGTAACGCCCGCCAACCCTGAAGTGGTCTATGCCACGATTGAGGCCAACGATGAAGAAAAAGGCTTTTACAGATCGTTGGATAAAGGCGAAAGCTGGGAAAAACGCAATAGCTATATCTCCGGTGGAACAGGACCACACTACTATCAGGAATTGGAAGCATCTCCTACAAATCCGGACCTTGTGTACCAGATGGATGTTTTTCTGCATGTAACCCGTGATGGGGGTAAGACGATCAACTATTTGGGTACAGGTCGAGAGAAACATAGCGATAACCATGCCCTTTGGATCGATCCTGATAACGGGGAACATATGATCGCAGGCACCGATGGTGGACTCTATGAAACATTTGATGAAGGTACCACCTGGCGGCTTTTTCCGAACCTACCTATTTCACAATTCTATAAACTGGGTCTCGACAACTCAGAACCCTTTTATAATATCGTAGGAGGTGCACAGGATCTTGGCACTTTGATCGGACCTTCAAGAACCATGAATACCGAAGGGGTGCGTAATCAGGATTGGTATGTTCCATTGGGGGCCGATGGTTATGAATCGGTCTTCGATCCCAAAGACCCGAATATCGTTTATATGGAAATTCAACAGGGCCTATTGCATCGCCTTGATCGTCGCAGTGAGGAGGTATTGAATATTCAACCTCAGGCGGGGCCTGGCGATGCCCCTGAGCGCTGGAATTGGGATAGTCCCCTGTTGATCAGTCCACATAACAACAACCGGCTTTACTTTGGATCACAACGCCTTTGGAAAAGTGATAACCAGGGTAATTCCTGGACTCCCATCAGTGAAGATCTCACCTCTAACACTAATCGCTATGAGTTGGAAACAATCGGGCGTGTATGGAGTACCGATGCCCTATTTGATACAGGTGCCATGTCTAAATATGCAACCCTTACGTCGATATCAGAATCCTCGAAGGTCCAAGGGCTGCTTTATACGGGCTCGGATGATGGTCTTATTCATGTGAGTGAGGACGGAGGACGAAATTGGCGCAAGAGTGGAAGCCTTCCGAAAGTACCATTACGCTCTTTTATCAATGATATAGAAGCCTCGAACCACGATGCCAATACCGTTTTTGCGCTAGCGGATGCACATAAGTTCGGTAATTTCAATCCTTACCTTTTTATGAGTATCGATCGGGGCCGTACATGGCGATCCATTGCAGGGGATCTTCCTACCGGGACTATCGTATGGGTGTTGAAGCAGGATCATATAGATGAAAATCTGTTGTTCATAGGCACCGAATATGGTATCTATTTTTCACCGAACAAAGGCACGAACTGGATTAAATTGGACGGAGGGGTCCCGACAATTGCTTTCCGGGATTTGGAATTGCACCAAAGGGACAATGATCTGGTCGGCGCCACATTTGGCCGTGGTTTCTATGTACTCGATGATTATTCTTCGTTACGGAACATTAGTAGTGCTGTCAAAGCCAAGGCCAACACCCTGTTTACCGTACGGGATGCCTGGTGGTATGTGCCCAATGAACCCTTACAAGCTAAAGGCATGCCCGGTCAGGGCACAACAAGTTTTGCGACTGAAAACCCGCCATTTGGTGCTGTTTTTACCTACTATCTGGATGCCATTCCTCATACCGCAAAAGCGGAGCGACAGAAAAAGGATAAAGCCCTTCGGAAACAAAATGCCAGTATCCCATTCCCCGGTTGGGAAGCTTTGCAAAAAGAAGCCATAGAAAATGAGCCACAGGTATTACTTCTGGTTCGCAATGAAAATGGGGATCCTGTTCGCTGGATCAAAGGCACTACTAAAAAGGGATTGCATCGCGCAAGTTGGGATCTAAGGCTTTCCCCACCCGATGCCATCAACTTAACGGTACCGGCATTTAAACCCCCATGGGCAGGGGACGCCCAAGGGCCGCTTGCCGCACCCGGAACTTATAGTGCAGAACTCTTTATCGCCCATAAAGGGGAATTACTATCCCAGGGGGCACCCCAGCAATTTAAAGTGAAGCCGGTACCTGCTGTAGCAGTTGGTACGGATTTTAAGGCGGTGGCATTGTTTCAACAAAAAACCAGCGAACTTTCCCGGCAAATTTCTGGTTCCTCCAGAAAATTGGTTGAGGCCAAGGACCGTATCAAACATATGAAGGCAGCTTTGCTGGAGACTCCAAAAGCGACTCCAGATCATTTTTCACGATTAATCGAACTTGAAGAAAAGGCAACCGTTTTGCAGGCGCGCTTGACAGGTGATCCAATTCGTCAAAAATTCAATGAATCAACAGTACCGTCGATTGCCGGGCGGGTAGGAGTAGTTGCCTATGGTCATTGGGGCACGCGACAAATGCCAACGGAAACCCAGCAACGGAATATTGAAATTGCTGCCACCGATTTTGTCACTTTCAAGAATGACTTGGTGATTTATTTCAATGCATTGGAAGCTTATGAAGCTACCTTGGAAGCGGTAGGAGCCCCTTATACGCCCGGGCGAAAACTTTAATCCGCATTTTCAGTTGAAGTACGTTTTCTGATTTTCAGGGCATAGGCCTCTGCAGGGTTTGTTGAAACCAACATGTGCAATTCATCATCGGTAAATCCACGGGCCTTTAGTTCGGGATAGAGCTTTTTGAAAATGGGGGTGTAGGGTTGTATGCTTTGTTCTTTCTTTTGTGGATCGTACCAGCCGGCATCGTGTGAGATCAAGACCCGATCCAGGAATCCATTCGCTTTCGCATACATGATTTTATCTATATGGTTATCCAGTTCCCAGCCTAGGCCATCCAAACTTATCC
>JAHHKH010000009.1 GCA_018679695.1 Maribacter sp. | reverse complement strand
ACGGCCAGTTCAAGCTTCCTTTCCTCTGGGCTTCTTTGCTTGTGCTTTTTAACAATAACTTCGTTCAGTTGCTCTTCTTTTGGCAACATATTCACATTAAGTAAAGTAGTTACATCCTCCAGTACTACTTCGATCGTCTTTAAACCCATATGGGTAAAAACCAAAACATCCCCAGGATTTCCTTGAATGACATACTCCCCCTTTTTATTGGTGTTCACACCCGTTTTCGTATCCTTTAAATTAATATTGGCATTGTAAATTGGGGTACCATTGAGCGTGACTTTTCCTTTGATTATCGATGCTGCATTTTGAGCGGATACCGTTAGATAGAAGAAGCATGAAATGAGAATAAATATCTTTTTCATAGTGCACTTTTTTGTTGTATTTCACCGCAAAAATCGAACCAAAATCTAATTTCCTTGATGCGATTTAATCCTTGGTATCAAAAGTAATTCAGTTTGTCTTCCGTTGACATATCGAAATCCATCCTCGCCAAAGAACCCTGCTTCCTCAAGCATGATACGAATATCCCTTTTCCACTCTGGAATGGTTACGGTTGTATTCAATTCTATGGCATAAACCGTATTGGGATTTAAAGGATAGTTATCCCCGTCATCTTTCATGACCCCTGTTTGGGCGTCCCACATACCAATAGTTGTACCTGCGGAATGCCCATAAAGTCCTAAAGGATGGGTATAGATTGCCGGACGTAATCCTGCATCCTTGGCATCCTGCAAAGCTTTTGCCAATATTTCGTTACCGGTGCGACCACTGACCATATTAGTGGTCAAAAAATCCTGGACTTTGTTTCCGGCCTTTAGTCCATCCATAAGAAATTTTGGCGCTTCCTTTTCCTCTGGTTTCAACACATAAGCCAGTTCCTGACAGTCGGTATTCAAACGCAGGTAGGTAATTCCAAAATCGCAGTGCAATAAATCACCTGGCAATATGACCATATCATCAGGTCTTCCTGAAAACGAATACAAATGCCCCACAAGCTCTTCACTTATTCTTTGAACGTCTACCGTTGGGTGAAACCAGGTTTCCAATCCCATATCGGTAACCTTTTGGCGCATGAACCACTCAACTTCGGTAGTAGTCGTGACACCTGGAGTAATTACTTTTTCTGAAAATGCCTCGGCAATAATACTATGCGTAATATCAACCAATTGATTAAAGATAATCATTTCACGGTCAGTCCTTGTCTCAATCCAGCGTACGGCCAATTGCTCAGCAGTAACCACTTTCTTATGGTATTTCTTGGGCAGGTTTTTCATGAACTCGTCATAATCGGTTTTATCCAATCCGTCCGCGATATTATGATCCTTGGAAAAATTCAATCCAATTTTAGATGGATTGCGTTCTTCAATCAACTGCATCAATCGTTTCCATTGGTCAGGTTCCTTTTCCTTATCCCATGCCGAAACGATATTCTCACCTACGTTGTAACGGGCAACAGCCAACTTTTCAATGGTATTCTTTTCCTTATTCCTATAAAATACCAATATGGTACGCCTACGGGCGTTCAGCCAGGTTGCGGGCAACATCGTTCGAAGTACAGGGTCTTCATTATATTCCCGTGAAATCAAAACCCACATATCAATAGCTGTTTTGTCCATAAGTTGTGGCAGGAGATTATTGAATCGGTCGGTTAAGATCTCATCGACCACCCTAGCGCGTTCATTTTCAGGAAGAATGTGTTGGGAGTTAACAGAAATTGCAAAGATTGCGATTAACAGCGATATTGTTTTTTTCATTAGGTATGTTTTATACCTTGAAAATACGAATTAATAGAACATGAAAAATCTTATGATTTCAAAATATGTGCAAGTGTATTCGTTCTCGAAATTTTACCATTTATGGTTTCGATAAATTTTTTGGTAAACACTATATTCTTGGGGATTTCATATTCTTCGAGGGTTGGTATTGATTTTACTTTTTCGGATAGATCCAAATCCTCTATCTCCCCTTCTACCAATAGAATCATTTTTTGCCCTAATTGTTCATCAGGAATACCAGCTACAAAAAATCTACTTTTGATGATAGGCGCCAGTTTAAGTTCTATTTGTTCCGGAATTAATTTCACTCCACCTGAGTTGATTATATTATCGTATCGCCCCAACCATTTAAACTCCCTATCGGAAATTAATTGAACAATATCGTTAGTGACCAAGGGAGATGCATTTAAGTCAGGGGCATTGATTACAAGACAATTTCTATCATCTTTATCCACCTTGACATTGGGTAAGGTTTTAAAATAATCGATAGGGCCATGATTCACTTTTCGTAACGCAATATGGGTAATGGTCTCGGTCATCCCATAGGTTTCATAGATTGTTGTGGGTACATTTTGGACATCTTCATTGAGTTTTTTTGACAGTGGGGCTCCGCCAACGATAAGCGTTTTTATTCGGTATATTTGCGTTAATGAAGCTTGAAGTTGCATGGGTACCATTGCACAAAAATCATAGGATTTGATTATGCTGAACAAGGGAGTAGTCGTTGGTTCAACCCAATCGAGATCCAGCCCAAGTACCATAGCTCGCACAAGCATCATCTTACCGGCAATATAAGCCCCAGAAAGGCACAATAGAGCCGAATCACTTGCCTTTAAATCAAAAAACTTTCCTGTAGCCAGGGCAGAATTGACCATATGTTGCTTCTCTAGAACTATCGTTTTAGGAATACCCGTAGACCCCGATGTTCTTACTTGAACAGTCGTTTCTTTATCTATCCAATGCAATAAAAAATCTCCATAATCCCGTTCATGTGGATCGCCTTCCTTAATAAGACTATAGCTCACTTCATCCAAATCTTCGTATGAAATGGAAATGCCATTTAATTTGAATCTGGGATGTATTATCC
>JAHHKH010000001.1 GCA_018679695.1 Maribacter sp. | reverse complement strand
ACCTATGATAATATGTGGGAAGCACTCCCTGAATGTTGGCTTCTGAACCCACAAAAAAATAGCTGGCCGTTACCATATCCGCTTGATCTGCCAGGACCCATATTGGCGTGCCATTATAAAAGCTGCCATCCTCAACCATCTTGCGTTTCCCAATAGTGTATGTCAAATTCTTTTTGTGACTATAAAAGGTATTCCCCAATATACCATGGCCATCTGGATACATACCGGTTGCGATGGTATAATGATTGGGAAATGTCTTGGATGGAAATGAAGGGATTAAAGACTCGGCTTTCGTACCATCCTTTATAAAATTACTTAAATGCGGGGGGTTGAACCTTTCAACATAATCCCAACGAAAACCGTCAAGCGATACCAATATCAGATAGGGCTTTTCGAGTGAGGCCTTCGAATTGCTTGTAAGCATTGAACCATTTGCTGTTGAGCCAGACCTACAAGATGATAATGCTGCAGCGCCAATAATCAATACAAGCCCATAAATAAAAAATCTTTTAACCATATTCATTCCTGTTTTCGTAAACATAAGTTCTTGTCCCGTACTATAATCATTTCAATTGCCCCAATTTTATGGTCGCACCATTTTTTCCAAAGCTTCAGGGGTTCTTGGTAAATCTTTGCTTAGCACCTCACAACCCGATGCCGTTATTAAAACAACATCTTCTGTAAAGACCGATAATTGTTCATCGTGGTTATAATACCAAGGTTCGACGGTAAAAATCATTCCCGGTTTTAAAACAGCCTCAGGTAAATTCGGGTCTCCGGATGAAAGTCCCAAATGATGACCATAGAACAGACCAACCTGCATATATTCCTTGGCATCCTTTGGGATAATCCTATCGGTAAGTCTTCGAATATCCTTAAACGTGATTCCCGGTTTCAAATAAGCGATAATCTGATCGGCAATACCAACCTCCATGGCCAAAACTTCACGCTGACGAGCTGTGAATTTACCAGAAACGGGAAATGTTCTACCCATGTCACTGACGTAGTTGTTGTATTCACAACCAACATCAAAAACCACCAAATCACCAGCTTCCATGGTACGATTGCGCCTATTGTAATGCGTTGCCAGAATTCGCCACGGCCATAACGAATTTGGACCTGATTTTATGATGGAACCAAAAGCCAAACGCTGCGCCCCCAGTTTTTTAAAATGGCCTTCCAAAACACCCTCCAAATAGCGTTCGTCAACGCCAGACCGTATGCTTTTAGCCGCTTCCATTATGCTCTTTGCCGTAATAATCGTAGCCTTTTTCATGATAGCAATTTCAGCCTTTGATTTTATCATACGAACCTCCGCAATAGCGTTGTAACTATTTTCAAAATTTGAAATATTGTGCTGGGTCCTTAAAGCCTGTATTACTATCTGAATGGGCGAAGGCGTTGCTATATATTGGTCTGAGGCAAACTTAATTTCGCCTGCGGAGCCATTATTCACCAAAATGGGAATACTGGACTTTGCCTGAATAAAGGCTGGAAAATCAGTTATGTTTTTTAAAATGAGTCCGGTTTTGACCGGTATTTCCGGGTCATTAAGCAAGGGACGACCGGGAAAATCATTGGGCCGGGAGTCGCTCTGAAAACGCCGATCCATTTCAGGGGTATAGACCACCATCTTGCCACTTGGTATCTCAATGGCCAGCAAGGCATTTGGTAACTCCAAACCTGTGAAATAGTAAAAGTCATCCAATTGCCTAAAAGTTTCACCATAGGAAAAACCGTCCTTTGCAGGGATCAATACCAATCCTGTTTTATTTTGCGTTTTTAACCGCTCTATTAGGTCGGTACGACGTTGTAACAGCTCTTCCTTGCCAAAAGGTAGTTCCGTCCACTCAAAATAGGACTGTTGAGGTGTTTGTGCGTGTAACAAACCCAAGAAAAAAAGAAAAAAAACAGTGGAATGGAATTTTTGAAGCATGGTATTGAAGGTTGTACAAATTATCGAAATGTATTTATGATTCCCCAAGAATTTTCAGTTCATTTTTAATAGCCAGTATTAAATCCTCCGTTAAGCTTTTTATGGCTTGCAGATTGCCATTTAATGAACTGTTGATCCAAAAGTGTCCGGCTGCATTTCGTTCCATTAAAGCTTTGTGCAGGAGCAAGTTCTTGATTGCAGCACTTTGGTCATTATTTGAAAACAGTTTGCTGGTGTTTGGATCAATTTCAAATGCTGCCGTCTCTTTGGCAACCGCCTGATCTATCGGGGTTATCCAATCTTTATTTACGTTGTTCGAATTCTCAAGTTGTGCAATATAGCCGTAATATGCAATAATATCATTGACCAATCCGGTATTCCCAATAACCTTCATATTGCCTGTTTGTGACAGGTCGGTATACGTATTCATGCTCGGGACAAACTCAGAAATAATCCATCCTTTTTCAAAATAGGCAACCGCGCTTTCCAATAAACCGTCTTTATTTTGGCTATTATTTATCGTTTTTATAAAATTGCCAATAACTGCTTGATTTTCATCTAAAGAGGCTCGCACAGATTCGATGTTCGTAAGATCGTAATCCAAATCATTGACCATTCGATTTAGATATACCCTCTGAAGTTGATTTTGATTTTGCTGTTCTTTCCAACCATTGATCTGCAAGGCAACGAGTATCCCCACCACCACTAAGAGAATTTCGCCTAGGGCGTATAGTAGGTATTTGCTAAAATGTTTTTCAACAAGAAGTTGTCTGCGTATTTTTCGAAAGAAGTTTATCATACTATTGAATTTTCCCCTCTTGGTAGGGGGTTGATTTATACAGTTTACATATATGGTGAAAGAATATGATCATTGGTTCAGGATTTTGTCATTTCGAGTGATCCCGAGTTCTCGGGATTGTATCGAGAAGTGGTCGGTGTCAACGTGTTCTCGATACATTCCTTCGAAACACTCGAACTGACGTTGCTGAATATGTCTTAAGAATTTGATCATTGTCTTAATTCAAGTTCAGTGCTGACAGCATCAAGTACTTTCAAGGTTGATTTCTTGGTGTTATTCAAAAATGCTATGTGATCATGCCGAACAGGAATTAAAACACTTAAGAAGTTCCTGAATTCATCATTTTCTTTAAGTGCTTCAAAATCGTTTGGTCTGGCCAGATCATAATTGGAATCATGACGTCGAACATTGGCGATCATGATTCGTTGGGTCGTATTTTGGTTAAAAGACCATTCCCATTCACCCATATCTTCGACGAGTATTTTGAGGTCAAATTCATAGAAGTCAATGATTTGCTTTTTAAGGCTTTCATTGCTAATAATATCCATACCATTGGCTTTTATGGCGCGGTAAGCGGTATAACGCAAATAAGGCATTTGCCAAGTGTCAAGCACTCCAAATGCACTATCTAATGACGAATCGTACGCTAGATTATCGTTTAAGTAATTCCTTATTGTAATATACTGTTGAACATCTTCCTCATTGCCCCTGGCAACGATTCCTAATTCACTTTCTATAAATTCCAGTTCGGTTTTCAGGTCCTTTAACAATTGAATTTCCAATCGACTTTGCTTTCTCGATTCGTTCCAGTTATTTACTTGAAGGGCGATCAAGATGCCAATAACGACCAAGAGGATCTCACCAATGGCATATTTAAGGTACCTGCCTATCGACAAGGCAGGCTTGCCCGTTTTGTTTT
>JAHHKH010000475.1 GCA_018679695.1 Maribacter sp. | reverse complement strand
TCATTCTGCCGTGCATAAATAGCCGCTAAATAATTTAGAAAGGCCGAAATTCCGTAATAATCCTGAATTTCCTCAAGCATGGTTATGGCTTCTTTAAGGTTTTTTTTTGCAAGTTCCTCCTTTCCCTGAGCCGCATATACCATGCCCATACTGCCCAGGTAATAGGCTAACCCAATTGTTGAATTTGCTTTCTTAAAAATGATCCCCGCTTCCTCGAAATAGTGTAATGCGGTATCGTAGTTCTTCGTTTTAAAATACTCATCTCCAGCGTTGGATAAGGCAGTTGCCAATGAATTGGAATCATTGGTCTTTCTAAGTAATTCAATGGCTTTATCGTAATATGCCTCTGCGGTACTGGAGTTACCTTTGAGGGAATAAATATCTGCAATAGCCATGTTTGCAACCCCTTCACCAGCAATGAAATCAGCTTTTTTAGCTGCTTTTAAGCTATTGAAATATGCTTCTAGCGCTATTTCTAAATCTCCCAAGAGCCTAAGACTATTTCCTTTTTGACTATACCCTCTGTAGAGGTATAATGAATTTTCTTTTTGCTTAGATAAGCCTATAAGTTCTTCTGCATATTTTATAGACAATTGGAGATTATTCACCTCGTTAAAGGCCAATTTTCTAAGCAATTCAAATTTTAAGGTATCCTCTAGATTATTTTGTTGATAGATATTTACCAGACTATCTGCAATTCTTTGATCCTGTGCGATAGCGTCTTCGCATTGTAAATAAAAAAAGCAGAGAATTAAATATAACTTTCGTAAATAGTTGAATGACCTCACCGTTATGCATTCCCTTTTAGTTTTGGATCTATTTCAAAGGGGCCAAGCGTTTTGCCCCATCCAAAAAATGCCATACAGCCTCCAAGAATATGAATTCTAAAATTGATATAGTAGCAATATTGCTGCCCTACCAAGCTGTTATCATTTCTAACCTTGGCTTCTACAAATCCATGCTTCCTGCCGGTGCCAGTTATGACAGGCATGTTGAAAAAATCTACACTAATGCCTTTATTGACGGGTTCATAAACAACGTTTTGAATCTCAATTACATACCCCGGATCATTTGTAGTCCCTACCCATCTCACATCATTGTCCAAAAACACTTCTGAGATAAAATTCTCATTGGTTCCATCCAAAGATGATCCACTATTATCATCTGTAAGGGAAGTATTATTCTCAATATCAGTCTGTGTGGGACTAGCAATTGCATTGAGATTGGCGGCTTCTACGGTTAATGTAATAGTTACTTTTTGGCCCATAATTTCATTTTTTAGTTAATGTGGGGCATTCTTTTAGTTATCGAGCGGTTATTTTGGATAATAGTCTATTTAATCTTTATAAAAAAGTGATTTGGTATGTAGTGCTTGAAATTTTGTCCGAAAACCCTTATTTTCTTATCGAGGGTGTTTTAGACATCCTATTTTTTTAGGGCATTTACAAAGTACATCTTCACTTTGCCCCTATTCTTTGCTTCTATTTCCCCGCGATACTCGCAATCAAAATTTGTTTTTATCAATTCATAGGTACTGTTTGATATATTAATCTTGCCGGGTTCTGACATGGACTCCATTCGGGAGGCCACATTCACCGTATCGCCCCAAGTGTCGTAGGAGAATTTTTTATTTCCGACTACTCCGGCCACTACGGGCCCCGTATTGATCCCTACACGGATATCGAAATATACTTGACCTTCTTTCGCATTGTTCTTTGTCTCATTTACAAAATCCACAATTTCAAATGCCGCTTGCACCATTTTATGGGCATGGTCCTTGGTTGGATAGGGCAAGCCCCCAGCACACATATAGGCATCGCCAATGGTCTTGATTTTTTCGAGGCCGTACTTTTCCATGATATCATCGAATTTTTCAAAGTAAACCCCAACGGTTTCCACTAGTTTTTCGGGGGCCATATTTTCTGAGTAGTGGGTAAACCCCTTAAAATCGGTAAACATAACCGTCACCGAATCGAATTTTTTCGCGACCACTTTGCCATTTTCCATTAATTCATCGGCTGTTTCCTTAGGCAAAACATTGAGCAGAAGATGATCAGAACGACCTTTTTCTTTCTCAATGATCTCTTTGGTTTTTCTGATAAACCGATTGCGTCGATACAAACCAAAGGCCAAAAGACCTATTAAAAGCAGAAAAATGGCAGTACCTATCGATATATTTTGCTGATTTTTACTTCTTTGCTTTTCCAGATCCACCTCAATTTGTTTTCTTGCCAACGCTTGGTTTGCCATATTCTGCACCTGGGTAATATTGCGGACACTATCCTTAAAGGCGATGTGGCTTTTATACATTTTAAGGGATGCTGCCACATTGCCCCTTTTTTCATGAAGTTCTGATAGTTTTAAATAAGCATCACTGATCTGTTCCTTAAGACCGAACTGTTTTGCCAGTTCCAGGCTTCTTTCAGCATATCCAAAAGCGGCATTCCAATCCGCACGCTGCGCATACATATCGGCCATATAGGTGAGATATACACAAATGGGATAATAATCCCCCAATTCTTCCAGCAGCCTAATCGCACCACTGATATTCTCTTCTGCAATGGTATTACGACCTAATTGGGCATAAGCCAATCCCTTATTTCCGAGGTTATAGGCCATTCCAGTTTTAGAATTCTTGGCTTTGAATATTGTTCCTGATTCTTTGAAAAACAATAAGGCAGAATCAGGTTTCGCCATATTCAAGTTATATTCATCCCCCAAATTTTCCATGGCATAGGCATAATTCAATGAATCACCCAATTCTTTAAATATTTTTATTGCATTCTTATAATATTGGATTGTATTTTGATTATTGCCCATGCTACTATAGACCCCGGC
>JAHHKH010000447.1 GCA_018679695.1 Maribacter sp. | reverse complement strand
CCGGTACGGTAGGCATAATTATAGGCGGACCAATTGCCATTCTGATTGTTTCTATTTTCTCGCCCGAGACTGTAGGAGGGGTGGGTTTTGATGCCGTATGGCGGGGACTGACTACAATCGCAGGTAGTTGGATTGGTGGTGGCGCTAACCAAGCCGCTATGTTAGAGGTATTTCAGTTCAATCCAAAGAAATTTGGGGATATGGTTTTGATCGACATTGTGGTCGCCAATATATGGATGGCAATTATATTGTTGGGCATTGGTAAAACAAATCGTATTGATAAGTGGTTAAAAGCCGATGTATCCTCAATTGAGATCTTAAAGGCGAAGGTAACTGCACATACCGAGAAAATCACAAGGGTTACCACCTTGTACGACTATGTGATCATGCTATGTCTGGCTTTTTTCGCCGTAGGATTATCCCATTATCTGGCACATCATTTCTCTGGGTTTTTGGAAAATACTTTTGAAGTCATTAGAAATAAGGAAAAGGCACTTTCATCCCTAGGTTCCAAATTTTTATGGATGGTAGTTTTTGCCACCACAGCAGGTATTGCGCTTTCCTTTACCAAAGCAAAGAATTATGAAGGTGCCGGTGCAAGTAAAATTGGCGGATTGTTCATTTACATTCTTGTAGCGACCATTGGTATGAAAATGGATTTGGGAAGATTCTTGGAAAATCCAGGTTTGATAGCCGTAGGGCTTATTTGGATCGGTATTCACGCCGGTTTGCTCATTTTAGTTGCTAAGATTATAAAGGCACCTTTCTTCTTTCTGGCAGTAGGTAGCCAGGCCAATGTGGGAGGCGCAGCCTCCGCCCCTATCATAGCCGCGGAATTTCATCCCTCATTAACTTCTGTGGGTATTCTTTTAGCCGTTTTAGGCTATGTTGTTGGGACTGCAGGCGCCTATATTTGCGGCCTTCTCATGGAAGTTGCTGCAAATGTTTAGAATTAACCAAAGTTTATTGATATTTGCCACAACAATAATAGAAGTGCCCAGTTTGGGTCGATAATTAATAATGGCCTGTGAATTTCTTGATTGAAAAGCAAATTGGGTCAGTGAAAATTTTATAGATGAAGCAGATTTTATTATATGGTCTTATTTCCCTTTTTTTAACCTCATGTTCCGAGGAATCCGCTAATACCATGTTCGTGACCGGCAAAGTAAAAGGACTCAAGAAAGGTATTTTATACTTACAGCACGTACCTGATTCAACACTGGTTACCATAGATTCCTTAACGGTGGATGGAGATGGTAGTTTTGCATTTAAAACAGAATTGGAAAGTCCTGAAATATTCTATTTGTACCTCAATAAAAAAGACAACAATGATATAAATGATCGAATCACTTTTTTTGGAGAGCCCGGGAATATTACAATAAATACGAGCTGGAATACATTTGATTCCAATGTGAAAATCGAAGGTTCGGCTACTCAAAAGAAGCTGGAGGAATACCTAAAGACAATGACGAGATTCAATAAACGAAGTATTGAATTAATGCAAAGCGCAAGCAATAGTGAGGTACCAATGGATTCATTACAATTAGATTCCATCCAAAAACTTACGAATAGGAATATTCAACGGGGTTATGTTTACGCCCTAAACTTTGCACTTAACAATAAGGACTCCTATATAGCGCCTTATATTGCATTGACAGAAGTATCTGATGCAAATATAAAATACCTCGACTCGATCAATAATTCATTAATACCAAAAGTCGCTAATTCCAAATACGGGAAAGCACTCAAGAATTTTTTGGAGCTTAAAAAAATGAGCAAATAAAAAATCCCGCCAAGGCGGGATGATATTTTAATTCTATTTCTTTAAGCTTATCCCAACTTATTCAATTGTTCTACTAAAGAAGTGGCCTTTTTTTCCAATTCTTGACGAACTTTTTTTAAATGTGCTTGTCTCTTATCAACTTTTTTATCGTTTACCTTCGCGATTAAATCATCGAAAGTTTCAATAGCCGAGTCAATTATTTTAGCACCTTCTTTTGAATCCTCCTTGTTATTGGCAGCCTCTACAATGTATACTGCTTCAATAATATCACCTAATACAAAATTTATATCTTTCTTTAAATCCCTTATACTTGCCATTGTCGAAATATTTTGTGCAAAAATACTATTTTTAGTCTCCCCTCATTCAAGGAAGACGATAAATTTTAAACGGTTACTTCCAATAGTTTAGCTTCGGTAGTATTAATCCTTATCCTTTTTGAAACTGCAGGTATCAATAGGGTTTCCCCTCTTTGAATCGCGGCCGACCCAAATTCGTTACTTATTTCAGCCGAACCACCTACACACATATAAATGGTGAACGAATCCCTTTTTTGAACTTCAAAAGTCAGGTTTTTTGTAAGGTGTATAAAATTCGTTTTAAAGTAAGGACAATCTACCATAGCATTTATTGCATTCGACTTCTGCCCATAAGCAACCTTAAAATCATCCTTTTTGTCATAATCCATGGCATCCAATGCCATCTCGGTATGTAGTTCTCGCAGATTACCATTTTTATCCCTTCGGTTAAAATCAAATACGCGATAAGTAACGTCGGAAGTTTGTTGAATTTCAGCTAAAAGTACGCCTGCACCTATGGCGTGTATCTTCCCAGTATTGATAAAAAAAGTATCCCCTTCTTTTACTGGTACATAGTTCAACAATTCCAATAAAGTATTATCCTCCAGGCTTTTGGAATATTCTTCTTTGGTCACATTTCTGTTGAAACCAACAATAAGATTGGCCCCTTCATCAGCATCCATGACATACCACATTTCTGTTTTGCCAAATGAATCGTGTCTTTTTTTCGCCAATTCATCATCAGGGTGCAATTGGATAGACAAATCTTGCTTGGCATCGATAAACTTAATAAGAATCGGAAAATTTCTACCAAATCTTTGAACAACATTCCTGCCCAACAACTCTTCAGGGTGCCTGTCGATAAGTTCTTGGAGCGAAATTCCCTTTAAAGTCCCATTGGCAATTATCGAGACATCCCCATTGACCGCAGAAAGTTCCCAGCTTTCGCCAGTGGTATTGTTCTTGCTAGGCTTGTATAATACATCTTTTAACTTGCTTCCACCCCAAAGGCGTTCTTTTAAAATGGGTCGAAATTTCAATGGATACAAACTCATTGGACTTTGATTCTTTTAATTGGGGATACAGGTCTTATATTACCAGTCAGGAAAGTTAACTTCATTAATCGCCTTATCCGGAGTAGGTCACAAAATTCCTAGGGGTTTCGTAAAGTACAACTTCCAATTCTTTCGAAACTTCGATATGTGGTCTTAATTTATTCCAAATTACAACAGCAATGTTTTCTGCAGTTGGATTTAGATTTTTAAACTCTGGAACCTCAAGATTCAGGTTCTTATGGTCGAGCGCATCCTCGATTTTATCCTTAATGAGGTCCTTCAGCACCTTCATATCCATCACAAACCCCGTTTCATCATCGATTTCCCCAAAAACACTTACCACTAACTCGTAATTATGTCCATGAAAATTTGGATTATTGCATTTACCAAAAACCGCAGCGTTCTTCGAATCATCCCAATCTGGACGATATAATCTATGTGCTGCATTAAAATGCGCCTTTCTACTTACCTTAACTTTCATAATCCAGATTTGAAATTAAATGATCATAGAATCTTTCAAAAATAATCTTAAACCAAACTGTGTATTTATTGGGGTTTGATTCAATATCTGCCTTCACATCCCCAGGTTTCATCCACTTAAAATCGGCAACCTCTTCAGGATTTATTTGTGGATCGGCATTGTACGAACCTATCATCACATGATCCAATTCGTGTTCGGTCAATCCATTATCAAAAGGGGCTTTGTAAATAAATGAAAACAGCTCTTTAATCTCAGTTACAAAACCCATTTCCTCCATTAATCTTCTTTTGCCAGCCTCGATATTGGTTTCACCTACCCGTTGATGACTACAGCAGGTATTGGTCCATAACAAAGGGGAATGGTACTTATGTGCTGCTCTTTGTTGAAGCAAGGTCTCACCCCTATCGTTCATGATAAAAACAGAAAATGCCCTGTGCAATTCGGCCTTCTCGTGGGCTTCCATTTTGGGCATGGTACCAATTTGTTGGTCTTGGGTATTTACAAGAATCACCACTTCTTCCTTCATGTGGTAAAAGTAAGACCTTTGTTTAACATTTAAGTTAAGCCTTTTATAAAAATTAGTGAAGACGAACAGAAAAGCTTACTAAACAAGTAAACTCTTAAAAGAATCTAGGCGATTTAAGATAGCCTTTGGTCTTTATAAAATCATATCTGAAAATGATTTCAAAAGAACCATCGTTGAATGCAGCATTACCCAATTCGGTAATTTCCCTATCATAGGCCATCCCTATTAAGAGGGATTCGTTGACTTGAAAACCAACCATACCACTTAATGCAGCATCCCATCTGTAGGCGGCCCCCAGTATAAATTTATCGTTCAACATGAAATTCGCCGATAAATCTGCCTGTAAAGGGGCACCTTGCACAATCTTTGAGAGGATGGTAGGCTTGAATTTGACGTTTTTATTCAAATCAAATACATAGCCGGTAATCAAATAAAGGTTCATTTGTTCCCTAGCGGTAGACAAGGAGGATTCATCGAAATGCGAGGTCTGCAAAAACCTTGGGACTGAAAGGCCTGCATAGAATTTATCGGTGTGGTAATAGACACCTGCACCTAAGTTTGGTGAAAATTTATTGTCTATGTCCTGCTCCAATGTCACATCAGGGGCAAATTGGTTGAGTTCTGAAAAACGAATATCCAATAAATGGGCACTGGCCTTTAAACCAAAACTCAGTTTACCTTCATCTGAAGTTTTAATGGTATATGAAAAATCGATATCAAAATAAGTCTCGGAAGTTGGACCAATTTCATCATTTACAATGGAAAGGCCCAAGCCAACCCCGTTATAGCCAACAGGTGAATGTACGTTCAATGTTTGGGTTTTAGGAGCACCATCCAATCCTACCCATTGTGATCTGTGCAATGCAGCTATACTCAAATGCCCCCTGGAACCGGTATAACCCGGATTTACACTTACCGTGTTATACATATATTGGGTATATTGGGCATCTTGTTGTGCATTTAGGTGGTTGCTGAAAAAAAGAATAACCATTCCAATACAACTTAATATCCGACCTATGAAATTTATATATTTCCTATTTATCGCCATGTTCATCATCTATTTATATAAATATATCCTGTCATTGTAATTGTCTTTCCTGTAACATCAACATAATCCAATATGTAGAAATAGGTGCCAACAGGAAGTTTATTGTCCTTTTGAACCGTAACCCTTCCTTCGGAAGTACCGTCGAATACGTTACCAGAGGTGTTATAAGCCTTCGTTGTATATACTAATACACCCCATCTATTATAAATTCTAATTGTATTATCCGGGTAATTATCCAACCCAGTGATAGCCAAGACATCGTGAACGCCATCACCATTAGGGGTAATTACATTAAATACCTCTACTTCTTCATCGGGAATATTAGGCTGTAGATAATCCGGTGTACCATCACCGTCGGTATCATCATTCGAATAATCCCCATCGCCATTAAGGTCTTCATCAATGGTCATCAAGGCATCATTGTCATCATTGGTATCCCTATAATCCGATTCATCATCACCATCCATGTTGGGTAAATTATCAAATGGATCATCAATTTCATCATTCACATCGGCATCGATAGCGGTATACCCTTCGTAACCATCATCAAGTCCGTCATCATCTTTGTCAGAACCAATGAAGGTCACATCGGCAATTCCATCATGATCTTGATCATGACCCTCAATGCGATCTGGTACATTGTCATTATCACTGTCATCATCCAAGTAATCCGGTAGATTATCATTATCGGTATCTATTGGGAATAATCCGAGGGTTGTGTTACTCTCGTATATATCATCCAATCCATTACCGTTGGTATCCTGCCCACTAGGAGCTACATAGTCCGCTGTAGTTTGAGCCTCAACGTTATCAGGAATGCCATCATTATCACTGTCGATATCAAGATAATCCGCATAGCCATCCCCATCGGTATCTGTTGGATTTGTGGTTGGGTCACCGTCACCATCCAAATCAAGATCCTCGAAGCTATCTATTATACCATCATTATCGGTATCCAAATCAGTTCCCATTGGGTTAACGATTACAGTTACTATTGCTGAACTACAATTCCCAATATCATCGCAAATAGTATAAGTAAATGAATCTGTTCCGATGAATCCTGTATTCGGTGTATAGTTAACGCTATCATCCGACGGATCATTAGGTGTCCCATTGTCATCAAAAATTACTGTTCCATCCGATGGATTTGTATTGGTCATAGTTCCAACAGTAGGAATATCATTGTCATTGGCTAGAATATCAATAAATACGCCCACATTTTCAATAGTGGCAATAGAATCGGGGTTGGCATCAACAATTGGCAATACATCAACAGTTACCGTTGCGGTACTACAGTCCCCTGATGAATTACAAACCGTGTAATCAAAGGAATCTGGACCATTATAATCTGGATTTGGGGTATAGGTAACAATATCATCCATTGGATTATTTGGGGTTCCATTATCATTGATGGTCACTGTGCCATTTGATGGATTCGTCGTTGTTAAAGTACCTGTCATTGGCAAATCAGAATCATTGGCATAAATATCGACTACCACAGGAATATCCTCATCAGTAGTAACCAAATCATCAACCAAAGTTGCTGATTGGTCCAAACATACGACGGTGAAATTTGGTAAACTGAAATCGTTGCCTGCCTTGGTTACCGTTGCCGTATAACGAACAACGCTCAAGGTTGATATTACCGTTGGCCGTGTTTGATCACCTGTCACTGCCGGACTCCAGATAACAGTTGCTCCAACTGGCACATTTGCAGTTATATCCATGGTCACCTCATTATCTGGGGCATTACAATTGGTTACAATAAAATAGCCAGTTGCATTGGATCCACAGAGCGTACCGTCATAAGTAGCGAAATAAATACCCGGGGCTGTGACTTCGTAAAAGAAGTCCGTCCCCAAAACAGTTGTCGTATCCGAAGCCTCATACCACCTATAATTATGTTCATCGGTGCTATTTGGTGCCTGCAATAAAAACTGGGCATTGGATGCAGTAATCCCCAGCAAAGTAAAAACAAAGCTGAGGACCAGTAATTTATATGTGTTAAGGTACTTCAAGTTGATTTGGGCTGTTATTTTATTTCATTATTTTACTACAAATACCACATTGATCAATGAGTTGTAATCTGAAGGTTGACCTATAATGTCATAGGTCATTAATCCTGTGGCACTTATAGATATATTGTCGAATACAGCCGGATCGGAATAGGTAACATAATAATACAATTCATTGGCCGCATAGGTAGGTACGGCGGCAGGTGCTCCAGCACTGGCCACTGTATTGACCGAGGCAAATTGATCGGTGTACTCTGTATATAGATTAACTGTCCTACCCGTACCATTCGTCGAAGCATCAATCGCAATGGAAGGTGGATAGAAAACTCGAGCTGCCTTCGATGTGATAGGAGCTATAGCATCAATCACTTCCTTAACCGTTGTTTCATCTGTTGGTCCTGTTACTCCTCCTTCATTGACATCAATAGCTGTACGTAATTGAACTTCGTCATCGTACTGGTCATCTGTATTTTTTTGCCATCCCGTACTGGTATAGCGATATATGGCATCATCATCGGTATTGTATAGAATTGATCCGATACCAGGAGTTGCAATCCCACTCATCTCAGCTGTGGTAGCTG
>JAHHKH010000443.1 GCA_018679695.1 Maribacter sp. | reverse complement strand
CAGTAGCAAGTGATGGTGGTAATATTCTTTTTCAATCCTATGAAGCGCATAGCAAAACCGTAAACGTGATTTTGCAAGGTGCTTGCAGCGGTTGTCCCTCCTCGACGTTTACCTTGAAAAATGGCATAGAAACCATGCTCAAGAATATGCTGGGAGACAAAGTGAATGAGGTAGTTGCCCTCAACGGCTGATTTTAGTTATTTACACTAGCCTTTCTTCTTTTAATTAGTTAATTTTAAAGAAACAATAAATACACTAATTATGTCAGTTTTAAAAGTAATCGAAGTATTGGCCAATTCCGATAAAAGTTGGGAAGATGCCACCAAAAATGCAGTCGAACAAGCAGCTAAAAGCGTTAAAAATATTCGTTCTGTTTATATTCAAGACCAAAGCGCAAGCGTAAAAGACGGGGATATATCCGATTTTCGTGTCAACGTAAAAATCACTTTTGAGGTGAAATAAATTATGTCCTAAAAAGTTTAAAGCGCCCTTCGGGGCGCTTTTTTTATGGGTTGAAATGCCCTGATTTAAATTCAGGTATTTGTGTTGTTTTTTCCTTGGAGCATAAAATCCTTTAAATAATAAGGTTCAAAATAGGCAACGTCCTCAAAATCCCCGGCTTTGTATTTTTCAAAAGACAACCTTCCCATTTCCCTTGCGGAAGGTATAATTCCTGTATTGAACAAAAATTGTTGATTTTCAATTAGGTTCTTGCACTTTTCGGCCCCACTACCCACTAATAGAACTTTGCCATTTGCCCTATACTTTTGAAACGAATCCTTACCGATTATCTCTGCCCGCGTTTCCCTAATTTCGGAAAGGGAGTTATCCAAAACAACGGAATAGACCTCCATTCTTCGGGCATCCAGAACAGGTATTATATAATCTGCTTCTGAATTCCTAACTTGTTCGGCCATGCTTATTAAGGTTGGAACCGAAATCAAAGGAATACCCAGTGCAAAGCACAAACCCTTAGCAGCAGAAACACCTATACGTAAACCAGTATATGAGCCAGGTCCCATGCTAACAGCCACCGCGTCCAATTGGGTCATGGTTAAGGAAGCGCTTTTTAAGACTTCTTGAATAAAAACATGCAATTGCTCAGAATGGGAATAGTTCGGGGTATCATGCTCTTTAATGGCAATAATGTCTCCATCCTTTGCCAATGAAACAGAGCAATTGGTAGTTGCAGTCTCCAAATTGAGTATTAAGGCCATAGCCAGCAAAGATAGACCTATTAGCATAGATAAAAAAGACCCGGCATTTAGAAAATACCGGGTCGATAACTATTGCAGTCCAATATCAATTCAAGGATATGGGAATTCCAAAATAGAATTCGAGTATCTTAAGTCTAAAAATGTAATTATATTTTGACCGTATTACATCTGCCTCAGCATTATCAACACGCGATTGCGCCTGACTAAAATCAAAGGCGTTCATTAATCCAACATCAAAACGTTCTTTGGAGTATTGATAAGCTAATCTTCTTGCCTCCAAGGTTTTTTCAGCCGCTTCCCAAGCTTTATAAAAGGTAGTCACGTCAACATAGGCCTGCTGAATATTCGTTTCCAAATCGAGCTTATCCTGCTCAAACTGAAGTCTGGCCTTTTCGAGGCTGATTCTGGAACGCTTAATATTGTTCTTTGTGCTGAAACCGTTGAATATGGGAATGTTCAATTGCATACCGTACGATATACCGTCGAAAATCCACAATTGATCTTTGAAACTTGGGGTAAAGGGTATTCCATTGCTATCAGGGATAAATGTAACATCGGAATATCTAGTGCCATAGTTCAAAAATCCACCAAGCGTTGGATAAACAGCACCTTTGGCTATATCCAAGTCTTTTTTGGCCAAGTCCACGGTGGCCTGGGAAAATTTAATGTCATTTCTAAAACCTAGTGCCTTATCAAAAATCACCTTGGCGGAATTACTCAGAATATCCGAAGGAGGAATATCGAACGATTCATCCGCGATGTCAAAATTCTCATAATCGGTAATCTGAAGTAATTGTGCCAGGGCAATTCTAGAGATTAATACAAGACTTTCACCATTTACAATTTGTTGTTCCTGGTTTGCTGCTGTCGCTTCGATTTCAAGCAAATCACCTTTGGGAACAACTCCTGAATCAACCAATTCCTTGGTCCGTTTTAAATCTTGCTCGGTAACAGCATATTGAGCCCGGAACACCTTTAAGGATTCCTTATTTGAAAGCACCTGCAAATAAGAATTGGCCACATTCAAACGAATATCGTCCTTTAAATTGTCCAAGCGATATTGACTCGCAATTGCATTAAGCTTCGCCCTATTCATCTGATGAACGTTCCTTAAACCATCGAATAAAGTAACATTTGAACCAATTCCACCATTTACATTATAGGCAGTACTGGTCGTTGGTGCATTTGTAGTTGGGTTTATCGAGAAACCTGTATTACTTGATCCGGACATTTGGGCATTCAAATTGGGAAGAAAGTTCCCTAAGGCATCCGATTTATCGATCTCGGCATTTTCCAAATCCAATTCAAATTGTTCAATGGTCAAGTTATTCTCAATAGCATAAAGTACACATTCCTCGAGTGTCCATTTTTTTTGTTGTGCCGTAGAAATCCCTAATGACAATACAATTAATATCGTTGTCAGTTTAAGTTTGATGTTCATATTCTTGTTGTTTTAATCAATCCTCTTGAACCTTTACTATTCAAAATTATAAATACATTAAATTATAATTCTGATAGTGTTGGTTTTATGAATTGATTTTCTGGTGATTATAAATATTGATTGATGTTTGTTATTCGTCACTTTCTTCTGAATCCTCGCCATCTTCACCTTCTTCCTCCTCACCTCTTTTAATCGGTTCGGTCTTGTTCCATTGTTTTACCTCATCCTCTTCGGTCAGTCCGGAAACGATTTCGACATTTACCCCATCCGAAATTCCAATTTCAACGTCCTTGCGTTCAAACTGCTGTTCACCGACTGCCACTTCCACGTAAGGTTCATCAGTTTTCTTATCAAATTGTAAAAGTGCTTCAGGAATTACCATAACGCTATCTTTTTTCTCCAGTATCATCGATGCATTTGCACTATAACCAGCTCGAATAAATATACTGTCATTCACTTCAACATCACCTTCAATTTTAAACTGTACGGCTCCGGTTTCCTCGACGCCTTTCGGGGCTATAAATCTTAACTTTGCATCCAATTCTTTTCCTTCAACAGCTCCAAGGCTAATCTTTAATGCTGTCCCTAATTGCAATTTTCCAACTTCGCCTTCATCAACCTTACCTTCAAAAATCATTTTGGTCAGATCGGCTATTGTGGCAATTGTGGTACCGTCATTAAAATTGTTACTCTGGATTACTTGATCCCCCTCTTCTACTGGAATTTCCAAAATTGTACCATCAACGGTAGCCCTAATATTGGTATTCGCAGTAGAAGAACCTCCTGCTGAACCTCTACGGATTATCTGGTAGTCAGACTGTGCATTGCTCAATTCTTGCTGGGCTTGATCAAACTGTAATTGTAGGCTATTGAAATCTTGACTGGATATGACGCCTTTGTCAAACAAGGCTTTGTTTCTGTTGTATTCAATTTTGATATTGTTCAAAGCTAGCTCTGCGTTCCGAACTCTTCCCCGAGCTTGGTTCAAGGCTTGTTCATTGGGAACTACTTTGATAACTGCTATTAAATCACCAGCTTTGACCTCAACGCCTTCTTCCAAATATATTTTGTCTATTATACCCGATATTTGAGGTTTTATCTCAATTTCATCTTCAGGGATAACCTTTCCTGTAGCAACCGTTTTCTTCTCAATATTAGATATGAAAGGTTTCGAGGTTTCATAGGTAATGGCGGATTTACTATTGGATTTTATAAAAAAGACAGCAGCCCAAAGTGCGCCAAGCACCAAAATCCCAATTAAAGTATATTTTAAATATTTGTTCATTTTAATATGTGTTAATTTATATACTGGTTTGTTGTTCGTTACTTATTCTTCTCTTAATGCGTCAATAGGTTTAATACTTACCGCTCGTTGTGCAGGAATTAATCCTATTAGAGTACCCAATATCACCATGACCGCCAGTGCTCCAATTACCAATGGAATGGGTACTGTAGGATTGGTGTAGGGGAATTCTATATCCTGGGTCAATTGGTTGATAATACTTAACACGGCTGCCCCCAAAATTATTCCTATAATCCCCGCTATTGTTGTGAGGAAAACCGATTCCAAAATAATCAATATTCGTACTTCTTTTGGTGTGGCACCCAAAGCCCGGCGAATTCCTAATTCCTTGGTCCGTTCCTTTACGGAAATCAATAAGATATTTCCAATTCCAATGACACCTGCAAGGATAGTGGCCAGTCCTACCACCAATGACAAGAAGGTTATCCCTTCGGCAAATCCCATAATCTTATTAAAAATTTCCCCTAGGTTAAAGGCTCCAAAAGCACGTTCGTCATCTGGATGCACCTTATGAATACTCTTTAAAACCGATTTAATATCCTTTTCTACTTGCACCACATCGGCATCATCATAGGCAGCAATTGTAAAATACTGGGCATTTTCACCTGTATTATATAATTTTTTAAATGTGCTATAGGGCATATATATATCCCCATCGGTACCAAAGGGGGTTGTTTGTGTGAATTTATGAACCCCCACTACCTGGAAATAGATATTATCCACTCGGATATATCCACCTATAGGGTCTTCATCCTTATCGAATAATTCTTGTTGGGTACGCTCCCCGATCACACAGATCTTCCTAGCTTGTTCAATATCTTCTTCATTAATGAATCTACCTCCATCATAGATTTTTTGAGTGGCCATTTTAGCTATCACGGGAAAATAGCCGTAGACCGGATAACTATTCGATTTCATACCGCGAACTCCAAGTGCAGCTTCTCCTCCAAAAACACCTTTCGTATTAACAGGTGATATGTATTGTATTTCAGGAATTCGATTTGCCAGGGTTTGGGCATCCCCAACTTTGATTCGCAAGCTACGCCCGGTTTTATAACCTGCGTAGGGCATACTAGTAGACTGAGACCAGGCCCAAATACTATTTTTGGCAACCGTTTCAAAATTCTTTTCAAAACCATTATCCATCCCTTGTGAAGCGCCTGCTAAGACGATATATATAAATATGCCCCAAAGCACCCCGATTACCGTAATGATGGTTCTGGTTTTATTTTTTCCAATAGAACCGAAAATTTCCTGCCAAGTGTTTTTGTCAAATAAAAATCGCATATTATTCGTCTCTAAGTGCTATAATGGGTTTAATTCTGGCCGCTCTTTTCGCAGGAATATACCCTGCCAAGGCACCGAAAACAATAAGTATTACTGTTGCAAAAATGGCAACACCCAAATTTATATAGGGATTGGTAATAAAATAATCCTCCGCTAATTTCTCTCCAATATAACTTAAAACAGCAATGCCTACTATCATTCCGGCGAAACCGGAGATAGTCGTTATAAAGGTCGATTCCAACAGGATGTTGCTAATTACATCCTTGGGTGTGGCTCCTATGGCTTTTCGTATTCCTATTTCCTTGGTACGCTCCTTTACCACATATACCATAATATTACTGATCCCAATGATTCCTGCGATGATAGTTCCAAAGGCCACTAGGGCTGCAATTATCTGAAGAACGCCTGCAAAATCCTGGTTCTGTTTTAATGCTTCAGCAACATTCCTTATGAATATTCCATTCTGGTCTTTTGGGCTGATGAATTTCTTTTCTTTTAGAAATTTTTCAAGGTTACTTTCCAAGGCCATTGCCCCGGTATAACCTAGTTCCTCTTTAAAGGAAATCACAATCTGACCTATTTTATCGGTGTTCTTTTCGATTAATTGTCGGGTAGTATAGGGTAAATAAATTTGCCTTTCCTCATTATCGCCACCATCATCTTGGAAAACACCTACTACTTTAAATACACTACCTCCCACATCAATGTATTTCCCTATCGAATTCGTTGAACCAAATAAATCCTGTTCCACAAGTCTGCCAATTGCCACATTCTTGGTCTTGTTCTTCACATCTTCCACATTGATGTATCTCCCCTTCATCATAATGGTCTTTTCGGCAAACTGTTGACCCCAATCTACACCAATCGTAGTATAATTGTTGGACTCTTCTTTGTATTTAACCAAGTTTGTCCTGAAAATCCTAGGCGATATATGATCTATGAACATTGGGAAATTTTTCTTGATATCGGCCAAATCACTGTTTTCAAACTCTATCCTTCTGGCAGACTTATACCCCTTGTAGGGTATGGTCGTCTTACCAGGGAAAAAATAAAGTACGTTGGTTGCATCCTGTGAGAAAAACTTATCAAAAGTATTCATCAACCCGTTGGTCATACCAACCAGTGATACGAAAATGAGGATGCCCAAAGCGACCGTAAAACCTGAAAGAAAGGTCCTCAGTTTGTTCTTTCTTAGGGTATCAAATATCTCTCGCCAAGTATCCCTGCTAAACATATTCAGATGCTCTTACTTGCTTTACTTTTTCATCTTTTATAATCACTCCGTCTTTTAAATAGACAATCCTCTTACACATATGAGCGATATCATCTTCGTGGGTTACAACTAATATGGTATTCCCTTGGTCATTGATTTTTTGAATTAGATCCATAACCTCATAGGAGGTGGTACTATCCAAAGCCCCGGTCAATTCATCTGCCAATATCACTTTGGGTTCCGAAGCCATAGCCCTAGCCACTGCCACCCGTTGATTTTGGCCACCTGAAAGTTCACTCGGAAGGTGATGCGACCATTCCTTCAATCCAACCATTTCGAGATATTTCAGTGCTTTTTCCTGGCGTTCCTTCCTTGGGATCCGCTGATAGTAAAGGGGTAAGGCAACATTTTCAAGCGCTGTCTTATAATTTATCAAATTGAAGGATTGAAAAACAAAACCCAAGAATTTATTACGGTATTTGGCGGCCTTGGTCTCATTAAGGTCCTTTATGGTAACCCCATCAAGTTTATATTCACCTGAATCCGCCACATCGAGCATCCCGAGGATGTTTAGCAAAGTAGACTTTCCAGATCCCGAAGATCCCATGATGGCTACCAATTCTCCTGCTTTCACAGAAAAATTTATTCCTTTTAATACATGAAGGGAATTGCTTCCCATTTGATAGGATTTGTGAAGATCTTTAATTTCAATCATGTTGGTCTTGTTTGTATTTGGTTGAATCCCAAAAAGGATTCCACAATAGGACATGTAAGTTGTTAAATTGTTACAAGAATACGTCCAAATTTTATGTTAAAAAATTAATTGGCGAATTGATCGGGTTTTACTTCGTTCCAAACTTTAATTTTGTCCTCTGCGGTTATCCCCGATTTTATTTCAACGAAAATGCCATCGCTGATTCCGAGTTCAACATCTTTTCGCTCAAAGTCCTGTTCCCCTTTTTCAATCTCCACAAATGGTTTTTTAGTCTTATCATCAAACTGAACCAATGCCTCCTTGACTGCAAGAACACTATCGGCCCTACCCAGGATAATTGAGGCATTGGCACTTAGCCCTGCCCTAATAAATACCGAATCCTGTTTTTTGAGCGTTCCTTTGATTTCAAATTGAATGGCCCCGTTTTCTTCTTCCCCTTTCGGAGCAATATAATCAAGTACGGCATCAAACACCTTATTTTCGATAGCGCCAACGGTTATCTCAAGGGGAAGGTCTTCAGTAATTTTTCCAACCTCCGATTCATCAACCTTGCCCTCAAAAATCATTTTATCAACATCAGCTATGGCAGCTATGGTAGTGCCTTCATTGAAGTTATTACTTTCAATGACTTGATTCCCGACCTCAACAGGTACATCCAATACCATCCCGCTCACCGTGGCCCGTATCATTGTATTCGCTGAATTACCAAAACCTCTAGTAGTACCTGTTTTTACAATATCGTAGCGTTTGTTTGCTGCCCTGTATGCCTGTTGGGACTGGTCAAAACTTACCTGTGCCGTTTCCAAATCAACTTTTGACACCACCCCTTTATCGAAAAGGCCTTTTTGGCGATCTAGATTTCGTTTTTGATCCTCAAGGGCAATCCGTGCCTCATCTATACTGTTCCTGGCATCATTAAGAGCATTCAGGTTAGGTACTACTTTTATTCTCGCCAACAAGTCTCCCGATTTGACAAAATCACCACCTTCGACAAAAACCTCTTCGATTACTCCCGAGATGTTTGGTTTTATTAGTACCTCTTCCAAAGGAAGTATACTGCCGGTCGCTACTGCCTTCTTGACAATCGTTTGCTTAGTTGCCTGTTCAGTTTCATAAACTATGGGATCTTCCGCATTTTTCTGATACAGGTAATACAATGAGCCGCCGAATGCGATTACTATTACGAGCAAGATGATAATGGTTACTGACTTTTTCATTTTTTGGTTCTATTTTATGATGATTGATGGTTTTAATTTTATTCCGTTCTTAATGCATCTATGGGTTTTACTTTAATAGCGCTCTGGGCTGGAATATATCCTGCCAATAATCCAGATACAATAAGTATTACCAAGGCACCTACAACGACCCCAAGACTAACACTGGGACTAAGAAACATATCCACCGGCCCGTTCGCCTCCAATAATGCATTTATTATATAAATAATCAATGCTCCAAAGGTAATACCGGCCATACCGGAAATAATGGTCAAGAAAATAGACTCCATCATGATCTGTAATTTTATTGACCAGGGGTCCTCGCCCAAAGCGCGCCTTATACCAATTTCCTTTGTGCGTTCCTTGACGACGATCAACATAATATTGCTAACTCCTATTACCCCGGAAAGAAGGACCAATATTCCCACAAAATATGCAATAAAGCTCATGGCACCAAAAAGACTTTCGACCCTATTGAATTGTTCATAAAGATCAAAATAACCTACAGCACGTTTATCGTCAGGGTGTATTTTTCGATTCTGTTTGACCAAAGAAACTATTCTTTCCTTCAAGGAAGTGATCGAACTACCATCTTCTGCTGTAATGGCCATCCAACCTACATTGTCTGCTCTATTGAAG
>JAHHKH010000430.1 GCA_018679695.1 Maribacter sp. | reverse complement strand
TACCAGTACATTTATGCCAATCCAATTTGGTGCATTCAATACCTTGGCGAAATATTCGGGATAGCCATTTTTCCACCAACCCACTCTTGTCTTATCGGGATAATAGACACCGGCAATATAGCTTCCTTGAAATGTTGGGCCAGAATAGGTTTCCTCAAAATTGGCACGTTGTCCCATTGCCCCGTTGCCCAGACTAAAAAGGCTTTCAGACGATTTGACCGTCTCTTGATCAAACCCTTCTTCAATGATCGACCAATTATCCGCTTTTATATATTCTTGATTCATTCAATTACTATTCAATAAATTATTCATAAAATTCAAATCGATTTCCGTAAAGTCATTAAAATTGTAATCGGCTTCCGACAAAACATCGGTTTCACCAATTCCAATACTTGTCATACCGGCTAAATTAGCAGCTTCAATACCGGCAAGCGCATCTTCAAATACAACACAGTTTTCAGGTTCAAGGCCCATATTTTCAGCTGCGATCAAAAATACCTCGGGGTCTGGCTTGGCTTTGGTAACACTGTTCCCATCTACGATATAATCAAAGTAGTCCAATAGTCCTACCTTTTCCAATATAGGTCTGGCATTTTTACTGGCTGACCCCAGAGCTATCGGAATACTATTCCCTTTCAGGAAGTTTAGGATTTTTACAACGTCAGGTAAAATTTCCGAATCATCCATTTTATCAATGTAAGCTAGGTAATCCTCATTTTTCTCGACCATCCATCTATCAAATTGTTCCTGGGTGGCATTAACTCCGCCGATATCCAACAAAATCTCTAAGCACCGTTTTCTGCTAACCCCTTTGAACAATTCATTTTGACTATCGGTGAAATCAAATCCCAATTCATTCGCAAGTTTTTTCCAAGCTAAATAATGATATTTGGCGGTATCGACGATGACCCCATCCAAATCGAAAATAAATCCAACTTTCTGCATTGAGTACTTATTGCATTAATTTATTGTTGATCCCCTTTCTATAAGTGTGGTCTCTATTATTTCTGTGCGGTATGTCACTTCTTCATCCTCTTTTTCGTCTTCTATTTTTTCAATTAACATTTTAGCTGCTACTTCACCCATTTTTTCACCATGTTGGGCGATTGATGTTAATCCTGGATTGGCATATTTTGAAAGAATACCATCTGTAAAACCAATAAAAGCAATATCCTCAGGGACCTTCACGCCTTTTTTCTGGACCAGGTTCATACCATGTATCGCAAAAATTTCATTGACACATAAAACAGCGTCAAGCCTATTATTGGTAAAAAACGCTTTTAAGGCATCTTTGTCCACCTCCATAAAGGGTAATTTCATTATTAAACTTTCATCTACCTGTATATTGCTGGCTGAAAGTGCTTCTCTATAACCCGCTTCCCTTGCCTTACTCACACTAAAATAATCCTCAGTGGTAATTAAGGCGATTTTTTTTCTGCCGTTTTCAATGAATTTATTCACAGCAAACAGGGCTGCTTCCTTATCATTTATCAATACTTTATCACATTCTATTTCATTGGTCACGCGATCGAACAGGACTAAGGGTATACCTTGATCGGTAATCTCCTTTAAATGATTAAAATCGTTCTTTTTTTGCGTTTCGGCAGATAAGGACATAATAAAGCCATCAACACTTCCATTGGCCAACATTTCCATATTTATGACCTCTTTGTCGAAAGACTCATCGGAAACGCATACAATAACATTATAGCCCTGTTTGTTTGCATATTGCTCAATACCCCTAAAAACGGTTGTGAAAAAATAATGGACTATATCCGGAATAATCACACCAATATTCTTGGTCCTTTTATTCTTTAAGCTAATCGCTACGTTATTAGGCCTGTAGTTGTAAAGTTTAGCAAAAGCTTGAACCTTCTCCTTAGTTTCCCTGCCAATTTCCTCACTATTCTTAAGAGCCTTGGAAACTGTAGAAATGGAGACTCCCAATTCTTTGGCTATATGTTTAAGTGTTATTTTTGTCCTCACAATCCCATTTTAGGTGCTACACAATTATTACAAACGAACAAACTTAGGTCATAAGAATTAGCTTATTTCCCAAAGCTGAACATAAAGGTACAATTCAGTATAAAATAAAAACCCTATATTAGGGGATAAATAAAATTTCCCCACTTTCCATTCCCAATTTCTGGGCATTTAATAATTTACAAAGCAATGGATTATTGATATCTTAAAGGATTTAAGTTATTAACACGAAACCGTTTGCGTAGCTTTTAACACCATAATATTTGTGTTTTAACATAAATTTTACATAATTTGCCAATCGAATTAAAATTAACTCAACTAAAATTAACTCTTTATGAAGATTATTTTACTAAGAAGCTTCCTGCTAGTCGGTGCATTTTTATGCTTTGGCATAGCTCAAGCTCAGGAGGTAACCGGAATTGTTTCGGATGCGAATGGCCCATTGCCTGGGGCAAGTGTTGTCGAAAAAGGGACAACAAATGGAACGCAAACAGATTTTGATGGTAACTATACCTTGACTGTGGGCGATGATGCAACATTGGTCTTTAGCTATATTGGTTATAGTACCATGGAAGTTCCCGTTGGTGGGCAAACTTCAATTAGTGTAACCCTTGAGGAAGATGCGCAAGCCTTGGATGAGGTAGTAGTTACGGGTTATGGGTCTCAGACCAAAAAAGAAATTACCACTGCAGTAACGAGTGTTAGCACAGAGGATTTCAACCAAGGTGTTATTAGCGCACCTACCCAACTTTTACAAGGTAAGGTAGCGGGTCTTAGTGTTTATAACCGTGGTGGTGACCCTAACTCAAACGGAGTGATTCGTTTAAGAGGTATTTCGACCATCGGGGGTAACACAGAACCTTTAGTAGTAATTGATGGGGTTTTGGGTCAGTCCCTGGATAATGTTGATCCCGCCGATATTGAAAATATTACTGTTCTTAAAGATGGTTCTGCTGCTGCGATTTATGGTACACGTGGTTCAAGTGGGGTTATTTTGGTAACCACTAAATCAGGTAAATTAGGTCAGGATTTGTCCGTATCTTATAACGGGCAATATGCGGTATCTACCAAAGCTAGACAAATTGATATTTCTACCCGCGTAGAATTTCTTGCAAAGGGAGGTACTGATTTAGGTAGTAACACCGATTGGATCGACGAAGTTACCCGTACTGCTTTATCGCAGGTACATAATATAGCCGCTGTAGGTGGAACTGATAATGCCAACTACCGTGTTTCCTTGAACTTTAGGGACACTGATGGTATTCTTGATAATTCCGGTTTTAAACAATTCAATGCGAGAACCAAATTTTCATTTAAAATGTTGAATGATAAATTGAGGGTCGACTTCAATTCTGCGTTGACAAATAGGGATAGCGATTTTGGATTCTATGAAGGGCTTCGATACGCTGTATTGTATAACCCAACAGCTCCAGTATTTGGTGCTGATGCTCCTTTTGCCTTTAACTCTGAACAATTTGGTGGTTTTTTTGAAACACTGGGACTGTTTGATAGTTTCAACCCGGCTTCCATAGTAAGACAGAATAGGAATAGTGGTTCTACGAGTACCTTAAACTATAGTCTGGATTTTAGGTATAGTATTACAGATGAATTAGCACTAAACATGAACGTTGGAGAGCAAGTTATCAAGACACAGAACAATCAATACTATCCTACTACTGATTTCTTTAGAGGAAATGCATTGAGTCCGTTTAGAAAAGGTTTGGCCAATTTTGCCGATAACGAATCAAAAAATCAAACTTTTGAAATTTTTGGCACCTATAGCAAAAGTTTCAGCGACATCGTGATGAAAGTTACTGGTGGGTATTCAT
>JAHHKH010000380.1 GCA_018679695.1 Maribacter sp. | reverse complement strand
CCCTACAGATATGGCCTCGCTTACACAGCGCACTGCGGTAGCGTCATTTAGGGTGCTGGTACCAAACCCGAGTAAGGGCATGGTCCGACCGTTGTTCAGGGTAACGGTAGGCACTGTGTTTGCTGCTAGGGTAGGGCTGGGCGCCCCGAAGAGATCCCCATAAGGGAATAACATAGCCGAAGCGGTTAGGAGTGACCCGTGCTGTAGAAATTCACGGCGTTTGCTATCGTGAGATTGTTTTTTTGCTCCCATGGTATTGCGGTTTTAGGTGGATAAAAACGGACTCTCTAAGATAGCTTTTTTTTAGGCCAACATCAAGGGGATTCCTGTAATTTGATGCGTTGTTTTAAATGAAAGTTGTCCACCGTAATTAATTGTACGCGTTGTTATGCTTTGCTTTTTTATGACCTTCACTTTTTTATAAATAATAGTAAGTCTAATACCAAATGCAAGTATCAACAATTAAATTCCAAAACCATGATAAATGTTAGGTTTTAAACCAGGGATAAAGGATACTTTTGTCTTTTATAAAACAATCCGTTATGAGCAATGTAAAAGCCTGTTTGGTCTGTAAAAAAACAACCAGCGAAACCCCGGTGACCAAATTCTACTATCAGGAGAGTGAGTTCTATATCTGCCCACAACATATGCCTGTGATCATCCATAATCCCCAGGAATTGGTGGGCCTGCTCGAAGGTGCCGATAAAATGCAGCGAGGGTGAGATTTAAGTTCTAAGTTTTAAGACGTAAGTTTTAAGTGCTTTGTGAAATTGTCAGTGAGCAATTGCTAAGCCGGCCTTGCCTTCCGTTTTGTTTTTGAGCATCCTGCCGTTAATACACCCGGATTTATATTGGTCTTGCATTTCCTGTTCACGCGTTAAATTTCATCTTTTTTCAGTCCCGTCAAGGCCTATTTTTTGAATACACTTTATTTTTCAACTGTTTTTTAATTTGTTTAACTTGTACTTCATCCCCCAAAAGAAGTTGGTTAGGTAAATGAGTACAGCACATAATTCAAACAAAGATTTTCCAGGAAAACCATCTGGGGGCACCCTGGTCGATAAACTCATCCTTGAAATCGAGGCCAATCTCAACAACGATCAATTCGGGGTCGATGGGCTGGCACAGGCCATTGGGATGAGCCGATCGAGCTTGCATCGCAAACTGCAAAAGCTATTGGGGGTTTCCACAAGCCAATTTATACGCGAATACCGATTAAAAAGGGCCATGGAAATCCTAAGGAACGAAAGTACCACCGCTTCCGAGACCGCATACCGGGTAGGCTTCAGCAGCCCAACCTATTTCAATACCTGTTTCCATAAATTCTATGGCATTACCCCCGGGGAAGTCAAATCAAAAAATAGCAACGAAATTGAACAACTCATCCAGGGTCAGGATACCCCAAGTACAAAAAGCAAATCCAAAAGCAGCTGGCTTTGGGCAGCACTGGCGTTACCGCTATTCGCATTGGCGATCTTTTATTTTATGGGTCGCGATGCCAAGGGGAACCAGGAAGCGATACAAAGCGAAATGGTCATCGACAATAAATCGATAGCCGTACTTCCCTTAAAGAATTGGACAGGAAACCCCGATCTGGAATACATATCCGATGGGATGACCGATGCCGTAATCTCAAGACTCACGAAAATCGATGCCATAGATAAGGTGGTACCGTTTGCCTCGGTACTGCAATACAAGGACACTGAAAAAACCATAGCGGAAATAGCCAAGGAATTGGGGGTGGCCCACCTTTTGCAGGGGAATCTACAAATTTCGGGCAGTCAAATCAAGATCAACCTGCAATTGATCCATGGGAGTTCCAACGTGCATCTATGGTCCGAAGAATACACCAAAGAATGGAAAAGCGATGAGATCTTCAAGATACAGTCCGAAGTGGTCGAGGCCATAGCCAAAAATATGCGAGCCACCATTTCCGAAAACGAATTGGTGGCCATTCAAAAAATACCCACTAAAAGCAAACAGGCCTACTCTTATTTTCTTCAGGCCGAGTTTCAGCGGAACAAAGCGAATGAATCAACCTATGACAATGCCATCGAACTTTATGAAAAATCGATCGCATTGGACTCCAATTTTGTGGAAGCCTATACCAGCCAGGCCAGGGTATGGAGTTTCGGTGGCTTGGTCTGGGGCATTTTTGACGAACGTACGGCATGGGAGAACACCAAAAGGCTATTGGAAAAAGCACTTAAGATCGACCCCGATAACAAGGCGGTGGAAGAGGAACTGTATTCGGGCTATTTCTACTACGACTGGAAT
>JAHHKH010000365.1 GCA_018679695.1 Maribacter sp. | reverse complement strand
CTATGATAGCAAATCCAAAACTAATCGAAAGACCTATTGTCATCAAGGGCAACAAAGCAGTGATTGGAAGACCAACTGAACGTATAATCGATCTCTTAAAATAGAATACCCCTCGTTTCCCGACCTTCGATTTCGAAATGTCTTGCTTAATTACTTTTTCTTTGGTATCATTCTTGTTCGTACTTATGACAGGAAAACATATTGTTTAACAAAGTTTTAACCCTTAAGGGTTAAACCTTCAACTATTTTTGAATTCTAACAAACTAGCAGTCCTATGAAAATTAATAAAACATACTTGATTGCACTCTTCACCTTGTTGTTGGGAGCGGTCGAATTACAGGCACAATATGGATATGGAAGTGGATATGGTTATGGAAGAGGTTCCGGATATGGAAGAGGTTCGGGGCTCGGCCGTGGAAGCAGTGGGATACCACAAACCCCGCAACCGCAAAAGGAACCGAAAAATTTAACCGCAGACGAAATCGTTGATAACGAGATGCCAGCCATTGCAGAGGCTATTGAACTAAATGAATTTGAAACAGCCGTTTTGAGCAGTATTCTTAAAAAGTATGTGCAAGAACGTATTGAAATGCAGATTCTAAAATTGACTCCTGAAAAAATGCGTGAAGGAATGATAAAAATTACAGAACGCCAAACAGAGGAGCTTAAGGCAGGGCTGCCTCTTGAAAAGTACGAGGCTTTTGTAGAACTCCAAAAAAATGGGGTGGCAAAGACCAACAAGGAGCGGAAAAAGAAAGAAAAGAAAAAGAATAAGAACAAAAAAAAGACCGATAAAGGTTAACTTATATTATTATGAAAAGACTTATCCCGTTAGCTATTTTACTAAGCTCACTGATTACAACAGCTCAAAGGCCAGATCCAATAAACATAACGGGAACAGTCATCGACCAAGAAACAGGTCAGCCCCTGGAATATGCAACCTTGATCCTACAAAGTTTACGCAATCCCGATAGGGTTACCGGTGGTATTTCCGATGCCTCAGGAAAATTCAATGTACAAACCATTCCCGGCCTGTACAATGTACGTATTGAGTACATTTCTTACAAATCCTTTATCAAGGAAGAACAAATGTTCAGAACCTCAACTGACTTAGGGACAATTAAACTCGGCATTGATGTTGAACAGCTTGAAGGTGTTGAGGTAGTTGGGGATCGAACTACGGTTGAGTTACGTCTGGACAAGAAAATATATAATGTGGGGTCCGATCTTACCGTTAAGGGGGGTTCAGTCACCGATGTTTTGGATAACGTACCCTCGGTAACAGTCGATGTTGAGGGCAACATAAGTTTAAGGGGTAATGAAAGTGTTCGTATCCTCATCAATGGAAAACCTTCTGCCCTATCGGGACTCAGTACTGAAGCACTTCAACAATTACCTGCAGAAGCCATTGAAAAAGTTGAGGTAATCACAAATCCTTCGGCCCGATATGATGCTGAAGGTACCGCTGGGATTCTCAATATCATATTAAAACAGAATAAAACTGCAGGAATTAATGGTAACGCTAGTATTAATGTAGGTAATCCTGAGATCTATGGTGGTAATCTGAGTTTAAACTTAAGACGTGAGAAGTTCAATATTTTCACTAATACATCCTATCGTTATCGCAAAGGACCCGGTAATGCTCTTTTTGAACAGGAAAATTTTAATCCAGATGGCAGTACGGCGAGCTTTCAGGATGAAATAAGGGATTATGATCGGCAACAGGAAGGTTTTAACACGAACTTTGGTTTTGAATATTTTATTGATTCAACAAGTAGTTTAACCAACACTTTTATCTACAGAAAATCAACCGGGGAGGACATAACCGATATTGATTTTTTCAATTTTGATTCGCAACGCGTCCCCACCATTCGAAGAAACCGCTTCACCACGGAAAGTGAAAATGATGAGGACATCCAATATTCCGTGAATTACATCAAGCGGTTCGAAAAGGATGGTCACCAGCTTACTATGGACTATCAATACTCCACAGGGAGTGAACTTGAGAACTCAATCATTGAAGAAAACATTATTGGTGAAAACAGCAACCTCCCCACCGAGCAGACCATCAATGACGAACGCCAAATTCGGCAATTAGTCCAAATGGATTATGTACTTCCTTTTGGTAAGGATAATAAATCCCAATTTGAGTTAGGTTATCGAGGCACTTTCAATAATTTTAATACTGATTTTAAATTTGGAATACTTAATAATGGGGTTTTGAACAGCGACCCCAATTTTAGCAATGAGTTAAATTATAAAGAATATGTGAATTCGGCCTATACCCAAGTAGGTACAAAAATCAATAAATTCAATATTTTAGGAGGGCTCCGAATGGAGGCATCGGACATTGGAATTGACCTTGTGAACACCAAAGAATCAAGCAATAAGGTTTATGTAGATTGGTTCCCCTCCTTATTCCTAGGATATGAGTTCACCGAAAAGGAACAACTAATAATCAGTTATAGCAGAAGGTTAAGAAGACCTCGATCAAGATTTATCAACCCGTTTCCTTCAAGGTCCAGTAATACCAATCTTTTTCAAGGTAATCCCGATTTAGATCCCACGTACACCAATGCTTTTGATCTGGGCTATTTACGAAGATGGGATAAACTTACCTTTAATACATCTGCTTACTATAACCACTCTACAGGCGTATTCCAATTCATAACCCAGGAGCGGGGTGATTTCGTTGAAATTGAAAATCCGGATGATCCAGGAAATCCGGTTATTGTGCCGGTTCAAGTGCGGTCACCAATAAATCTTGCCACAGAAGACAGATATGGAATGGAGTTCACTACATCCTATGTGCCAAAAAGAAACTGGAGACTAAGTTTGAACCTAAATTTATTCCAAAGACAACTAAGAGGGGATTACACCTATACCAATTTTCAAGATGAAGTCGTAACTCAAAATTTCGATTTTGATAATTTCACTTGGTTCTCAAGATTCAGTGCCAAATTGCCCTTACCGGGAACTATTGATTTCCAGACCAATCTTTTCTATAGAGGACCTTCAGAAAACGCACAATCAAAGAACAAGGGCATTCTAAGTACAAATATGTCCTTCAGCAAGGATATAGTAAAAGATAAAGCGACCTTATCTTTGAATATTAGGGATTTATTCAATACTCGAAAGCGCAGAAGTGAAACCAGAACAGACAATGTTTTTACATATAGCGAGTTTCAATGGAGGGAACGTCAGATCACCTTATCGTTTCTTTATAGGTTCAACGAACCACAGAGTCGAAGAAATAGAAATAATGAAAGAAATGGAGGTGATGATGATATTGAATTTGAAGGGTAAATCATAAAAACACTGTCACAAACAAAAAAGAAGCCAAATGGCTTCTTTTTTTATTCCTCTAAACGTTTAGCCTGTTTGGCCTTACGTCTTTCTTTCCAAAATTCCATAAGATTACCACCCAACCAATAAGGTACAACGAACATCAATAAAAATATCATTAACCAAAACCCAATGGTCAATATGGTTAAAAACGCTAAAAATCCTAAATATTGGTCGAATTCGAACATCTGTATTTGTTTTATGGGATAAAGATACTTTGAAAAGAGTTAAACGAGCAAATCAAATGCAAAAAAAATCTTTGGATTTCTAAAAATAAAGCTTGTGAGGCAGGTTAAAATGCACCAATGAAGTACCTTTGCATTGAACCAAAAATACCCTATTATGAGTTTCAGAATTGAAAAAGACACAATGGGAAAAGTCAAGGTGCCATCCGATAAATATTGGGGCGCACAAACCGAACGTTCCCGAAATAACTTTAAAATTGGCCCATCGGCTTCCATGCCTTTGGATATTGTTTACGGGTTTGCCTATTTGAAAAAGGCAGCTGCCTATGCGAACCACGAACTTGGTGTTCTTGCAGTTGAAAAAAGAGATTTGATCGCAACTGTCTGTGATGAAATATTGGACGGGAAACACAATGACCAGTTCCCTTTAGTTATCTGGCAAACCGGTTCTGGGACACAAAGCAATATGAACGTAAACGAGGTTATTGCCAATCGTGCGCATGAAATTGCAGGTAAAGTCATTGGCGAAGGCGAAAAGACCATTCAACCCAATGATGATGTCAACAAATCGCAATCATCAAACGATACATTCCCTACCGGAATGCATATAGCCGCCTATAAAAAAATAGTGGAAACTACTATTCCGGGGGTAACACAGCTTAAGAATACCTTGGAGAAAAAATCAAAGGACTTTGAAAATGTTGTAAAAATAGGTCGTACCCATTTAATGGACGCCACCCCACTCACTTTAGGACAGGAATTCTCTGGTTATGCCTCCCAACTAGAACATGGTCTTCAAGCATTGCAGAATACGCTAGACCACCTAAGCGAACTTGCTCTCGGCGGCACTGCTGTAGGAACAGGGCTCAATACTCCAAAAGGATACGATGTACTTGTAGCCAAATTCATTGCCAAGTTCACGGGATTACCTTTTAAGACAGCGGTTAACAAGTTCGAGGCCCTTGCCGCCCATGATGCCATTGTGGAGAGTCATGGTGCATTGAAACAAATGGCTGTCTCCTTAAATAAGATCGCCAATGATATTCGTATGATGGCTTCAGGACCACGTTCAGGTATTGGTGAAATCATAATACCGGCGAACGAACCGGGAAGTTCCATTATGCCAGGCAAAGTGAATCCTACGCAATGTGAAGCACTTACTATGGTCTGTGCTCAAGTAATGGGCAATGATGTTGCCATAACGATAGGGGGAACACAAGGACATTATGAACTTAATGTCTTCAAACCGGTAATGGCAGCAAACATTCTGCAATCCGCACAATTACTTGGAGATGCCTGTGTAAGTTTTGATGTCAACTGTGCCGCTGGCATTGAACCCAATCATGAAGTTATTAAACAGTTGTTGAATAACTCATTAATGCTGGTTACAGCACTTAATACGAAAATCGGGTATTACAAAGCGGCAGAAATTGCTAATACAGCCCATAAGAATGGAACTACGTTGAAAGAAGAAGCAATCAACCTCGGCTATGTTACTGCAGAAGACTATGATGAATGGGTTAAACCTGAGGATATGGTTGGCAGTCTAAAATAGCCAAGTAGACCTATTTAAAAAAAGGGACAATCTTAGTTGATTGTCCCTTTTTTATATAAAATGGATAGTGTGTTTATTTCAATGCGAACTTTGAAGTTCCCAATAGTTTAAGTTTGTCATCATAAACATTCACCATGTAATTTCCTTTTTGGAAATCTCCTGTCGGCTTATTAATATAATCACAAACATCCAATGATTTATTTTCATAGTAAAAGTTGGTTCCTTTACTGTAGGTTACCGAAGCACCACCATCGTTCGTTTTAGAGTAACTCTCTCCAAGAACGTTTCCTTGGGGATCTAGAACCTCAACAAAAAACTCCCTATCGCCCGCTTCAGCAATAACATTATCGGCAACAGTAAAACAAATCTTGAATTTATCGGTACGAGTAGCCCTTGAAGTAGAAACCAATTTACCGTTATTTCGTTCCTTAACCGCATCAACACTGAACTTAGAAAGATTCAACGCAGATCCTTTTTCAACAACATCGGCCAATTGGGTATTTTGAACTACCAAGGAATCATTGAATACAGTTTGTTTTTCCAATTCAACATAGGTACTGTCGCGTTGCATGGCAATAAATGTATTCGATTTTGTTAACGAATCAACCTGTGCGAGTAATTGCTCTCTTTCGGCCTTTAATACACCGACTTGTCTTCTGTATCTAGCCAAGGCAGATATATCAGCTTTCATTGTTTTTACTGAATCAATGTATTTTGCAATATTGTCTCTTGCAGTCACCAATTCCTCATTAGTAGCATTGCTCTCCAAAATAGCCTTGTCGTATTCCGACTTCAGACTGTTAAGATCTTCAACCACCAACTCTTTTTCCTGTGTAAGCACAGTCTCTGTCTTTTTCTTGTCTTGGTAAAGACTAACTGTGTAGATTATCACACCTAAAAGTACTACACCTAGCAAACCTGCTAATACTTTCAATCCATTGTTGTTCTTTGTCTCAGTCATAATGTTAAAAATTAATTAACCTTTTTTACTTTTATTTAAAGTGTTTGTTCGTGTCTTATATACGGTTTATCTTCTTGATTGGATTTTTTTTGGTTAAAATAATTAACATTTTTTGTGGAATGCGCATCCCAAATCCTAACTTTAGGGAACAAACAAAATCGGATTACTGGAATGACATCCCGAATAATACCTTTTAACCCTATGTATATCAAAGACTTCCGAGATTTAAACCTTGCTTGGTTAAAAAGGTATTTCTATGTTGAACCCAAGGATAAAGAACTCCTTGAAAATTGTAAAAAATCGATTATTGATAAGGGCGGACATATCTTTTTTGCAGAATACAACAAGCAGATTGTAGGTTGCTTTTCTTTCATTCGATTGGATGACACAACCTTTGAGCTAGGCAAGATGGCGGTAGATCCCATGTATCAAGGGCATAAAATCGGACAACAATTAGTGCTGCACGCCCTAGCTTTTGCTAGGAAAAACAATTGGGAAAAATTGGTGCTATATTCGAGCACCAAGCTACCTACTGCGTTGTATATTTACAAAAAGTACGGGTTCAAGGATGTTGCTCTGGAGAAGGAGCTTCCTTATGCGCGAAGTGACATAAAAATGGAATTGGAACTGAACAAATAAAACTTGATGCTATGAATAAAACACTGTATCTGATAATTTTTTCCTGTCTTTTAACAATAGGATGTAAGGAAATCGATAAATCCAATAAGGGGCCATTTTATGATTCCAATCCCATGGAAAATGCCGGTAAAATTCAACCACCGCCCCCACCTAGTTCAAATTCGGAAACCAGGGATATCAAAATTTTTCCTGTTGAACACGCTACTGCGATTTTGGAATGGAAGGACATCACCATTTATATTGACCCTGTGGGCGGGGCCGAGGCCTTTAAAGGTCAAAAACAACCCGATCTTGTTTTAATCACCGATATTCATGGAGACCATTTTAGTTTGGAAACCCTTCAGGCTTTGAATACCGAAAAAGCCAAGATAATGGTACCCCAAATTGTAGCCGATAAACTACCTTCTGAATTTACCCCACAGATCGATGTTTTGAATAATGGTGAAAGCAAAGAACGTTTCGGGATCAATGTGGAGGCTATACCCATGTATAATCTGAGAGAGGAGGCCAAGGATTTCCATATTAAAGGTCGTGGCAACGGATATGTTTTGAATATGGGTAAACAACGCATCTATTTTTCAGGGGATACAGAGGACATCCCTGAAATGCGGGCGTTACAAAATATTGATAAAGCCTTTATCTGCATGAATCTACCGTATACAATGACCGTAGAAAGTGCTGCTGACGCCGTTTTGGAATTTAAACCCAAACAGGTATACCCCTATCACTACCGTGGAAGACCTGACATAAGTGACGTGGCGAAGTTCAAGGAAATGGTGAACAAAGAAAACACCAATATTGAAGTAATTCAGTTGGATTGGTATCCATCAAAACCCAATTGAATTTGTTACTTTTAATAAATCCTAGTATCCTGAAATTGAATATTAATTATGCTTAAGTAATACTTATGAAACAAACATTGAAAATGATTTCCATGGTTCTCGTTGTCATATTGATGACGAGTTGCGAAGGAAACAAGAAAGAACAAGAAGTAGCCAAATTTCAAGTTCCTGTCGAATATTACAAATTGGACAACGGACTTAAAGTAATATTGTCCCAGGATAAAACCGCTCCCACAGCCATTATAGCTGTGTACTACAACATTGGTTTTCGGCTTGAGCCAAAAGATAGGACAGGATTTGCCCACTTGTTCGAGCATATGATGTTCCAGGGTTCCAAAAATTTAGGGAAAATGGAATTTGTCAAATTGGTACAACAAAACGGTGGGGTCTTGAACGGTTCCACAAGGTTTGATTTCACCAATTATTTTGAGATTGTACCCTCGCACAAACTAGAAACCATGTTATGGGCGGAGGCAGATAGAATGAGGGGGCTTGACATTACCCAGGAAAATCTTACCAATCAACAAGGAGTGGTCAAAAATGAGGTTAAGGTAAATGTTCTCAATCAACCCTATGGTGGGTTTCCTTGGTTGGATATGCCCCAGTTCGCCAATAGCAATTGGTATAATGCCCATAATTTTTATGGAGATCTTGAAGATTTGGACAATGCCAATCTTGAGGATGTAGCTTCATTCTTTAAAACCTATTATGCCCCTAATAATGCAGCGATATCAATTGTAGGTGATTTTGAATCGACAGATGCCAAAAAATGGATTGAAAAGTACTTTGGCGACATTCCATCAGCTGAACTACCTCCACAACCAGATATAAGCGAACCTAAACAGGAAACCGAAAAAGAGTTCGTAAAAAATGATTCCCTTGCCAACAAGCCTGCCATAGCATTGGCTTATCATATGCCGCAAAGAAATACCCCAGAATATTATGCCATGGGATTATTGGATCAAATATTGGTTCAAGGTGACAATAGTTTAATGGCACAAAAACTCGAGAAAGAGAAGGGTTATACTTCTGATTTAGCTGGAGGTATTAATTATCTTGGAAATATGTTCAATTACAAAGGACCGATGCTATGGATGTATGACTTTACCTATGACGATGAAAACTCAAGGGATGAAATTCTTAATTCCGTTGATGAGGTGATGACCGAACTACCCGAAAAAATAACACAGGAAGCAATTGACAAGGCGATAATAAAGATAAGGTCCCAATTATACGATGACCTAGGGGGCACCTTTGGATTGGGAAGAGCCGACTTACTCTGCAGTTTTGCACTTTTTGACGACGATCCGCACCGCATCAATACCTTGGAAGAAGAATTCAAGAAAATTACCCCTGAAATTGTACAAAAAACCATAGATGACTATTTGAAGAAGTCTAACCGTACTATCCTCACAGTAAATCCGCTTTTAGCGCAAAACGAAAAAAACCAGTAATATGAAAAAGTCAATCTTATATATACTGACTCTTATCGTAATAACGACAATGGTC
>JAHHKH010000364.1 GCA_018679695.1 Maribacter sp. | reverse complement strand
GGTCATGCCTGATCCATTTTGAAGCATCTTCAAAATCAGGAACAATTTGGGCCTCACCATCTTTAATAATAGGTCCGGTTTCTTCCGCTTTTTGGGCATTGATTGTGAGTATTGCTGTAAACAGTACCCCTAAAAGGAGGAATTTATTCAAAATATTTTTCATAGATATTAATATAGGATTGCAATTTAGTAAGGAAATATTTTCCAAGAACCGCAATGTAGCAATTTTAAGAAACATTTTACTCAAGGAAGATTTGAATCAATGTTTACCACGATAAACCACAGGAAGTTTTCCCCTTTGACAAGCTATTCCAATTCATTGTCGATGAGTTTTACTATGGAATCGATTTCATTTAGAGTCCTATTATAAACAACGTCTTTTTCATCCATAATTCTTAGGGTTATGATATAAAGATTCTGAAATCTAAACCCGTATAAATAGTCTACATTTTCAACTTCGCCGGTTGACAAATGAACGGTCTGACTGAGTTCGGGAATCAACGACATAACAGCGTCCAAATGAATAGACTCTATCCTATTCAGATAAAGGAATGTTTCTTCCAACCGCCTAAGTCGTTCAATAATCTCGGTATTTTTCAATAGTTTGATATCACCACTGTTTACCATGGTTTCATAAATATTACCTCGACGGTCAAAATCGGAATAGTTGATAAGGTTCTTTGTATAATACCCCAAACTGTCTTTTTTATTTTTGTCACCCTCTTCTATAATTTTTAAGGCGTTTCTGAATTGCGTGGAGTATTTGGAATTATATTGCATTTCTGATGAAATGATATTGGCATCATCAAGTAACTGCTGTTTGGTATTGTGATAAAAGTTCATTTCTGCTTTTCTCTTTAATTGTCCCTCATTCCAATTATTGATACTTAGTGCAATGAGGACTCCAATGACCACGAGAACAATTTCCCCAATGGCGTATTGAAGATACCTACCTGTTTTACCCGTATTTAAAAGGTCTTGTCTAATTTTTCTAAAGAATTTAATCATCGGTTGATTTTGGGTCTAGGCTGGGCACAGATAGTACTGGCAATCAGCTTCGCAGAATTGTTATTTCTTAAGTTCATTCAGTACCATTTCCGCAATTTGATAATGACAATGCGTCATTGGGTGCCACTCATCGTACCACAAGTATTCCTTGGGGTCGGGAAATTTATAGGTATCATCTTTCCACGGTATATTTTTAAAGTTGCCTTTAGTTACAAAATTGTTCATAAATGAATATATATCGATAAAATGTACTTTTATATCAGGATGTTTTTTCTCCAGGCCCGACTTTTGGTCAAAAAGCATGTCGTACAAGCCTGCATTAAATTCCTTGGTCAATTCCTTCACCTTGGGAACAAGATGATGGTATTTGGTGGTAGGGCCGTATCCAAGGGATAGTGTAAGGTCAAAATTATTGAAGACCACAACATTTTTTGCTCCTTTCCTTATGAGTTTATCCAACCCTATTCTAATGTTCTCTACGGAATTTATTGGATTGTCTTTAGCATCCCAATAGTCGTTCACACCTATCCAGACCGTAACTAGGATTTCATCGGCATCTGAAAACTGTTCGTACTTGTCTACCTGCCAATTGAAACCAGACCAATCATAACCCATAAAATGGCCATTGTCTGTTCTAGCACCACCCCAGGCCCTGTTATCCAGTACCTCACACCCGAGCATATCCTTAAGATGTTCCACCCAAACTTTACCATTTGAATCCCTGTTAAAGCCATGTCCATTGATATGGCCATTATCGGTGAAACTATCCCCAAAGGCCACTATAGATTTGAAATCTTGGGAATTGATCGTAATAGGGAAAATAACCAGAAGCAAAAGGTAATAAAGTAAAACTCTCATATTGTATTTTCTCGAATTCACAGGATTTTTGGTGGCTTTAATCGTTTTTTTTAGTCTTAGTCTTTATGTCCTAATAGGTTTGATATTAAAGATAAGAAATTTGAAATAAGGGAGAGTCGATGAAGACAATATACATTTATTGTTCTTTTGGTATTTTAATCCTTTGATTCACTCTTCAATTTAGGTATTTCTCCATTTTCGAACCCAGTTTATAAGCACACTTGATCCTAAGGCCATCACTGCAGCCAAGGCATTGAATGCAATGTCTTCAGGGTCGAAATAACGATCTGGTAATAGTATTTGAATACATTCATCGCTAACACCGATAATAAAAGTAATCCCAAATGCCATTAATCCTGGTAACGGAATTTGCTTCATTTGATTCTTTCGTTCCAAGATGGCTTTGTGTACAAATATTGCCAAAACACTGTACTCCATGAGATGGCTGCGTTCCGGCATTCCCAATCGAAGAATGAACATAATATAAACCGCTGCAAGTCCAATCCATATAGTTAATT
>JAHHKH010000354.1 GCA_018679695.1 Maribacter sp. | reverse complement strand
GTATTGACCTATGAGCCTCCCGAGGATTTACCCCAAGGGGCCCAAATCTATGTGCGCATAAAACCCTATAACGAAAATGGCGAGATGGCCACATGTTTTGAAGAAAGTTTTTCAACAGGTGGTGAGGCGCTGGATTGCGACCCTATAATTGATGCTACCACCGGGGAAATTACCTATTTAAGGCCTGAGATCGATTTTCCCAACCAGTTACAATTGTGTACCACCGATTTACCTTACAGCACCTCTACGGGGGATAGTGCCGATGGTTTCCGATGGTATAAGATTGGTGAAGGTAATTCCGAGACCTTACTTTCAGAAAATCGAAATGTGGTCATCACAGGGGCCGGAAGATATAGGTATGAAGCCTATAATATGATTGCCGGTGCTGATGGTACTGTGGAATGTTCGGATTTTAGACTGTTCTTTGTGGTACTGTCCGAAAGAGCGGTTATTGAAGCTGTAGATGTACTTGATACGCCCAATGGTAAGGAAATTACGATCAACGCGAACGGCATGGGTGATTATGAATACGCCTTGGACGATATCGAAGGTCCATACCAGGACAGTCCCATTTTCAATAATGTCAATGTTCGGCCCCGAATGGCATATGTGAGGGATAAAAATGGTTGTGGTATTGCAGAAAAAAAAGTGGATAGGGATCTGAACCTGGACGACTTTCCCAATTTTTTCACCCCAAATGGGGATGGCATCAATGATTTTTGGCAATTTGTTCCTCCTCGGCAAGACTTTAAGATAACCATTGAAACTATTTCGATATATACCCGATATGGGAACCTGATAGGGCAGTTTAAAGCCGATTCCCTGGGTTGGGATGGAAATTTTAATGGGGTACCCCTCCCCGCTTCGGATTATTGGTTTAAGGCAAACTTAATCGATGGTCGTGTATTCAAGGGACATTTTGCCTTAAAACGTTAGCATTAAATTATCAGTTTTGGCAATACCCAAGTTCCTTTGCTTTCGTATTTTTAGGGCATGAAATTCAAGGTCGTTTCCGAATTCAACCCTACAGGTGATCAACCAGAGGCCATTCAACAGTTGGTAGACGGTATCAATACCAATGAACCGTACCAGACCCTATTGGGCGTTACGGGTTCTGGTAAGACCTTTACGGTGGCCAATGTAATCGAGCAAGTGCAACGGCCCACCCTGGTGCTGGCACATAATAAGACGCTGGCCGCACAATTATACTCCGAATTCAAACAGTTTTTCCCGGATAATGCGGTGGAGTATTTCGTCTCCTATTACGATTATTATCAACCCGAAGCGTATATACCTACTTCCGGACTTTATATTGAAAAAGACCTTTCGATCAATGAGGATATTGAAAAGTTGCGATTGAGTGCAACCTCTTCACTCTTATCTGGCCGAAGGGATGTACTGGTGGTTGCTTCGGTTTCCTGCCTGTATGGGATAGGAAACCCCGTTGAATTCCAAAAGAATGTAATCAACATCCATAAGGATCAGGTCATTGCCCGCACCAAGTTATTGCATATGTTGGTTCAAAGTCTTTATTCGAGGACGTCGGCAGATTTTAAAAATGGGAATTTTAGGGTGAAGGGCGATGTGGTCGATATTTTCCCCAGTTATGCTGACCATGCCTTCAGGATCCACTTCTTTGGGGATGAGATAGAAGAAATCGAAGCCTTTGATCCCTTTAATAACAATGTGATCGAAGTGTATGAGAACCTGAATATCTACCCAGCGAATATGTTCGTCACCTCACCTGATATTCTTCAGAACGCCATACATCAAATACAGGATGACCTGGTGCATCAAATTGCCTATTTCAAGGAAATTGGAAAGCCCCTTGAAGCGAAACGATTGGAAGAGCGCACCAATTTTGATCTGGAAATGATCCGGGAACTGGGCTATTGTTCCGGTATCGAAAACTATTCAAGATACCTGGACGGGCGAGAGCCGGGAACCCGACCCTTCTGTTTGTTGGATTATTTCCCCCAGGACTTTCTCATGGTCATTGATGAAAGCCATGTGACCATTCCACAGGTGCATACCATGTACGGAGGTGACCGTTCCCGTAAGGAAAACTTGGTTGATTATGGATTTCGATTGCCTGCGGCCATGGATAATAGACCCCTTAAATTCGAGGAATTCGAGGCCCTACAGAACCAGGTCATTTATGTGAGTGCGACCCCTGCCGATTATGAACTTCAATTGAGCCAAGGGGTTTACGTGGAACAGGTCATTCGGCCAACCGGACTTCTGGATCCCATTATCGAGGTACGGCCAAGTTTGAACCAGATCGATGATTTGGTAGAGGAAATCCAACAAAGGGTGGATAAGGATGAGCGAACATTGGTCACTACGCTAACCAAACGTATGGCCGAGGAACTGACCAAATACCTGGCTCGGATCCACGTGAGATGCAGGTACATCCACAGTGATGTAGATACCTTGGAACGCGTTGAGATCATGCAGGATCTGAGAAAAGGGGTTTTTGATGTACTGATCGGGGTCAACCTGTTACGGGAAGGTCTGGATCTTCCGGAAGTATCGCTGGTGGCAATCCTGGATGCCGATAAGGAGGGCTTTTTACGCAGTAATCGCTCGCTCACGCAAACCGTAGGTAGGGCGGCAAGGCATTTGAATGGTAAGGCGATAATGTACGCCGACAAGATTACGGATAGCATGCAGAAAACCATCGATGGTACCAACTATCGGCGTGAAAAGCAGATCGCCTATAATGTCGCGAATAATATTACCCCCAAGGCATTGAATAAAAGCTTGGATAGTGCCCTGGCCAAAAACTCGGTCTCTACCTATCATTTCATAAAAGAGGAACTCAGGGCCGCAGAACCGGATTTGGCGTATTTGACCAAGGAACAGGCAGAAAAAATGATCCGTGACAAAAGAAAGGCCATGGAAAAAGCGGCAAAGGAATTGGATTTTATGGAAGCTGCCCGATTGCGCGACGAGATTAAAATGCTACAAAAACAGGAATTCTAAAATGGGAAAAGCGCCCCGATTTCCCAAGACGCTTTTCCAACTAACCAACTAAACCAACCATTATGAAATGTCCCAGAACGGGCACAACATAATCTTTTCAATTTTTTAAGATAACTCTATCATTCTTTTGGGTTTAGGCAATGCCTCCTCTTTTTTGGGCAAAGTAAACTTTAGAATGCCGTTATCGTAGTTTGCCTTAATATTGCCCTCATCAATCGTTTCTGGCAAAGTGAATGCACGTTTGAACGAGGAATAGGCAAATTCCCTTCTTGTATAGTTCTCTTCAGTTACATTTTCCTCTTTTTTCGATTCTGAGGAAATGGTCAATACATTTTCATCGACTTCAATATGAAAGTCTTCCTTTTTTCGACCGGGAACAGCAAGTTCCAGTTCAAAATTTGTTTCGTTTTCCTTGATGTTCACAGCAGGTAGATCGTTTTTGTAATTATCCATGCCTCCAAACCAATCGGGTTTCAAGAATTCACTCATTAATGATGGAAATAATACATCGCTTCTTTTTATGATACTCATGACTAATATGTTTTATGGTTAAAATTCAATCTCAACCCTAAATAGACAAAAGCTATACCAAGGCCAGTTTAATGCCATTATGACGGGTATTGCACCCTATTCAATGCCATATTGGCATTTTTTTAACAAAATCCTGTCCAAAAAAAGTAAAACACCTAAATCCTTTGGGGGATTCTTAATTGTAGTGGGCCTTGAAAATGTTGATGAGTACTTTAGGGGGGACGATCTTATTCGGGTATTTGTGCATGATTGAGAGTACCTG
>JAHHKH010000338.1 GCA_018679695.1 Maribacter sp. | reverse complement strand
ATAAAGCAAAAAGGATTTAGTCGTATTCCTGTATATGACCGCAATCAAAGCAGAATCAAAGGAATTTTATACACCAAGGATTTAATTGGTGTCATTGAATCAGATGAAAGAACCATTGAGGAATTTTGTAGTAAAGAAAACCTGATCGAGGTCAAAGAATCTATGAAACTGGACAATTTACTAAACTTAATGGTTTATAGAAAAATGCACATGGCATTGGTGATTGATGAATTCAACAGCTTTCGAGGGATTGTTACATTGAAGGATATCCTGGAAGAAATTCTTAAAATGGAACTCGAGGATATTAAACAATAATATTGGAGAATGGCTAAAACAATTGAAAACCCTCATGCATTGTCTGCAAAAGAAGTCGTAAAGCAACTAAACAGTAGCTATGATGGGCTCTCTAATAAAGAGGCGCAAGATCGGCTAAAAACATATGGTCCTAATGAATTGCCAGAAAGTAAATCTATTTCCCTTTTTCTCCTATTGCTAAAACAATTTAAAAACTGGTTGGTTATCATATTGATTTTTGCGGCTGCAATCTCTTGGTTAACCGGGCATATAGTTGATACTTGGGTTATAATACTAGTTATTCTTATTAATGCAGGACTTGGATTTTCCCAGGAGTATCGCGCAGAAAAAGCTATTACTTCCTTGAAAAAATTAATAGTGAAAACTGCTAAAGTATTACGAGATGGTGAATTAATCACAATACCCTCTTCCCAACTTGTTTTGGGAGATGTAATTGTATTGGAAGATGGAGATAGTATTTCTGCTGATGCTAGAATTATTCAATCCAAAAATCTCAGAACCATTGAAGCCTCATTGACTGGTGAATCCCTTCCCGTTTCTAAAAAAAAAGTAAGGTATCCGAAAGAAACGTCCATGGCAGACCAAAAAAATATGGTATGGAATGGCACTTTCGTAGCTCGTGGATATGCCAAGGCAATTGTTACTGGAACGGGAATCAATTCAGCCATTGGGAGCATATCAGAAACACTAAGTCATATAGAAGAGACACAAACTTCCTTTAATAAGAAGACAGCTGTTTTGGCAAAACAAATGTCGATAATTGCAATTAGCAGTGCCGTTCTAATGTTTCTAGTCGGCTATTTTTATCGGAATTTTGAAATAGAAGAAATACTCCTTACTTCCATTGCGCTAATGGTAGCTGCAATTCCTGAAGGACTACCTGCGGTGATTTCCATTGTTTTGGCTATTGGAGCCCATCGAATGGCAAAACAAAATGCCATTGTCCGGGAGTTCACTGCCACAGAAACCTTAGGTGCGGTTACTGCAATATTAACAGACAAAACAGGAACCCTTACACAAAATTCGCTGACTAGTAGAAAAGTATATATTCCGGGAGAAACTGATTATACGGTTTCTGGAGAAGGATGGTTCCCTGTAGGTAACTTCATGAAAGAAAAAACTATTATTGATTCAAAGCAAAATAGTGTACTACAAAAATTATTGAAAATAGCTGCCATTTCCAACAATTCAGAACTCCGTCATGACAAAGAAGCTAATATCTATGAGTTGATTGGCGACCCTACTGAAGGAGCATTATCGGTATTGGCAAGAAAAGGAGGTATACAGGCCAAACATTTTCAAAAACAAAAGTTAGACGACCTCCCTTTTGATTCGAATATTAAGTTAAGAGCTACTTTACTAAAAGAAAAAAATCATCAGGAACTATATGTAACGGGTGCTCCCGAAAAACTATTAAACATATCAGCATCTATGTTAACTCCCCAAGGGGAATTAAAATTGACCCAAAAACATAAAATTGAAATCCAAGGTAAAATATCTGAATGGACAAATCAGGCAATGCGTGTAATTGCAATGGCATATAAGAAACAGCGTGCCAAAAAGATTGACGCAGAAGCTATTGACAACTTGGTATTTGTGGGGATAGTGGGAATGATCGATCCACCGAGAACAGATTCAAAAGAGGCCGTTGAAAAATGCAAACAGGCGGGAATTCGTGTTATTATGGTAACGGGCGATCATGTAAATACGGCAGTGGCAATTGCAAAGGAAAGCAGTATCATTAAAGATGAAAATCAAAGCGGAGTTATGGCGCTGACCGAACAGCAATTGCTTCAATTGGATGAAAAAGAATTTGACGATGCTATTAAGAGTATTTCAGTTTTTGCCCGCCTTACGCCAATAATGAAACTAAAAATTGCAGAACGGTTACAAGCTATGGGACACCTCATCGCAATGACCGGCGATGGCATTAATGATGCTCCTGCTTTAAAAAAAGCAGATGTAGGGATTTCTATGGGGATTATGGGAACGGACGTTGCCCGGGATAGTTCTGATCTGGTACTCGCCGATGATAATTTTGCCACTGTCGTGAATGCCGTGGAACAAGGCAGGATTGTGTTTGCAAATTCCCGACAAACAAGTTTTTTCCTGGTTACCACTAATATCGCAGAGAGTGCTACACTTGTTATTTCCGTTATTTTAGGTTTGCCACTGCCTTTGACAGCAACACAAATACTTTGGCTTAATCTGGTAACCGATGGAGTCACCGATATGGCATTGGCCACTGAAGGTGGGCATGGAGAGATTATGAAATCTAAACCAATGCTGAAAGATGAGAATATTTTGAACAGGGAAGTTTTTCCATTTTTGTTCATCAACGTTTTCTTGATGGTCGGACTTTCATTATCAACCTTTTTCTATTACATGGATGAATCTATAGAAAAGGCCCGCACAGGTTTGTTTATTGTTATGGCATTTACGCAATTGTTTAATGTATATAACCTTAGATCTATCAACAAATCAATATTTGCCATTGGCTTATTCTCAAATAGGTATATTAACCTTGCTGTGGGTATTTCTATCTTATTGTTGGTAATTGTTACTGAAGTTCCTTTTCTAACTTCTATTTTTCATTTTCAATCGCTAAAACTACTTGATTTTATGGTATTGTTTCTCCTTGCCTCTTCGGTTTTATGGGCTGGGGAAATGTATAAGTCTTATCGTAAAAAATATAAATCCTGAACGACTTTTGCAGCTACAGGGGTTATGAATCATGCCGGTTCACTGGAGATAGTAAGAGGGTTATCAATAAACTAAAGTCTAAGGATACCCAGGTAAATTACGGAAAGGTAGTACATAAATGAGATGCTTCTAAAATGAATTGACCGATAAGAAATGATTAAATGATAATTATCATATTTAATCAATTATACTGACAATACCTTAGTTTCTTCTAATCGAAATCAAAATGCGTGAGCGATCGGAATTCCTTTATTTTTCTCCTTGCATTTACAAATTATTCAATAAAACATTTAAGATATTTTTATGAAAATCACATTCAAAAATCGCTGGTTGGTAATCGTTGGTGGAATATTGATCCAACTGTGTTTAGGTATTATCTATGCTTGGTCTGTTTTTACCATTCCCTTGACCAAAGCCTTGGAAGAAGGCGGTAAAGGCTTTACCGCATCTCAATCGGCCTGGATTTTTTCGGTAGGTTTATTTACATTTTCCGTCTTTATGATCGTATCGGGAAGACTAATGAAACGACGATTCCCAAACAAGATACTTACTGCAATTGGTGGTTTTTTACTCGGACTCGGATATATTTTGGCAGGATATTCCGGGGGTAGTTTTTTGGGTCTTCTTCTCACTGTAGGAGTTTTGGGTGGTGCGGGTATCGGTTTGGCTTATGCTGTTCCTTTGAAAATAGGAATTAGTTGGTATCCGGACAAAGTGGGATTGGTTTCGGGATTAGCGGTTGCCGGTTTCGGTTTTGGCGCCACGTTTTGGATAAAAGCGGCAGGAGCCTGGTTCGGTGGCGGACTTTTACAGAATTTTTCGATTTTCGACCTACCTGGGTTGGAAAGTACCTTTGTGCTCTATGGAATCATCCTTATAGTACTTGTAATTCTTGGCGCTACCGTTATGAAATTACCGCCAGACGATTACGTTCCTGATGGATGGAATCCCAAGACAGATGCCTTGGATCCAGAGTTTGAGTCTATCGATGTTCATAGTTCGGAAATGCTTCGCACGCCGCAGTTCAGATTGTTGTTCAGCATGTTTTTACTTTCCGCTTTTGCTGGGCTTATGGTAATTTATTGTATTAAGTTATTTGGTATTGATGCCCTTTCCGCTAAAAGTGCGGCTGCTGCTTCGGTAACTGCGGGGACAGCAATGGCGGTCTATGCTATATTGAATGGCTTGGGACGTATAATGTACGGGCGTTTGTCAGATGCCCTGGGAAGGAAAAAGACGCTGCGAATAATGCTGCTGTCACAAGCCATTATGATGGCCGCCTTTTTCTGGTTAGGTCAATCCGAACTTGGTTTAATTGTCGGTGCAGGTATTATTGGATTGAATTTCGGAGGAAACTTTGCTCTTTTCGCTGCTGCCACAGCGGTATATTTTGGCAAGAAGAATATCGGGGAAAATTACGGTTGGGTTTTTCTCGCTTATGGCTTTGCAGGGATATTTGGCCCCTTGTTGGCAGGTGCGGTAAAAGACACTGGAAGTGCAACTGGAATCGATTTTTGGCTTATTCCGTTTATGGCGGCGGCGGCGGCTTGTTTACTGGCGATGGTCTTAACTTTCTTTCTACATATTCCGGGTCATAAGAAGGCATAGCAGTTTATTGATTGTTCCAAACATGCACATAGTCGTGCCACTATAACAAGATGCGACCGTTAATAGCCAGCACCCGAAAGGTATGATCCCCCAAAGTAGAATTCGGCAAGGTTGGCCTCGACCAAGATGTTTTAGACCATAAAGAATAGCAAACAATCCTAGCTCTGCTGGAGTGATTCCAACTCGATTATGAATTTGAGGTACTAGCCTTATTCAAGGACGTGGCAAGCATCACAGCATTGGCCATTCTCAACGACAGGGATAATTGACCCTCTTTTGCTAACTATGGCTTTAGAACTATTATCTACTTATCAATACACTACTTTAAACTAGTGCTTTAATCCGTCTCTTCGAAAATAATTCCCAGAAAAACCATATCGATTCTTAACTTTTAAGTAGAAATCCAATTTTCTATATGATATTTCATTAAAAATTACGTTTAAAATTCTATAACTATCAATGATCACCTGTTATGAGAGGAACAATCCTATCCCTGGTCTTGTTATTTACAATAAGCAGCTACGCGCAGTTCAAGAAGGTGGATGCATACGCTGTAAGCAATGGAACAACAATTTCCACAGGGGATGCATTTGAACTTGGCCAAGGAAGTGGTCAAAACGACACCTACCTCTATATCTCAGTAAAGCCTGATATTACGGCCCATACAGTCTATCCAATGAGGAAAGGTCTCGAGGGAAGAAAATTTAAGGTTGAATTAATCCGTGAACTGAAGAACCCCATAGGTGAGTTTAGGGGTGCAACGATTATTTTTAAGAATGGTAAGACAAGGTATTTAATAGATATTGAGAATGCAATCAGGACAAAAGAGGTAATTCTTCCGTAATTACGTTCAAAAAATACGGATAGCCTTGGTGATTCTGGGATTTTGATCATGTCTATTTGAGCAGTCTAAACCTTTCTTTTAGTTTATCCATGATCCTATCGACAACCTCTTCGGGAACTTCCAATATTTCTGAAATATCGTGAACACTTCGATTACCAAAAGCATAAAGTTCCAAAACAGATTTGCTTCTTGTTGGAATGAAATTATACAATGCCCCAAATAGGGTTCTGCGCTCCAAAGAAGGAAGTAGCGTATCGTCCATGTCCAACTTTTTGATTAATTGTTGTTCCAAGGACCTGTCCAATAATACATTGGAAGGTCTTTGCCTGGGTTGTTTATAGGAAATATCATCCAATTCGGTATTCAGGATCAAATCACCATCTGCGTCGGTAGTAAACTCCTCATCCAACCTATCCAGCTCCTCCTGCAACATTTTCTCTGTAGGCAGATAATCAGGGGTTTCCTGTTCAATTATTTTTTTTTCCTCTATTTTTTGAACGGCTTTCGAGAACAGAATGATCTTTAGTCTTTCTTCATCCTTAATATCGTTGAAATCCTTAAAAACCTCAAGATAAATCTCATCCAAAATACCTTCTGCATTATAAAAACCCCTATCAATTGTGCCCTGGCCCTCAGCCGCTAAAAGACTTCGCGTCGTAAACTTTTTTAAATCGGGTACCATTGAGGCAATCTTATTGTAAAACTGTTCAAAATCGTTCTCGTCCTTATGCCTGTGTAATTGTTTAACTAACATACCATTTGATTTTTTGATATTAGCAATCCGTTTTCAATTCGTTAAATCTAAGGTCAAAATCGATCGATAAAAATGATAAATATCAGTCATTGAAAAAATCGTTCCCCATTAAACGAAACGCTCTTTAAACCATGCAGACTGACCTAAATCATTTCAAAAGGAAATACTTCACTCTAATTTAGCGCCTGAATGAATGTTTAACCTAAAAATAATAGTATGTCACTAGTGAAATTTAAAAAAAGAAGACCATTCGGTAGTCTAATCACCTCTGATTTCTTCGATATGGAGGATTTTTTCGACAACCGATTTTGGAACCAAGGCTTATTGAACGAAAGCTATTGGACTGGTAGAAAAGGGGAACCCGCCCTAAACATTAAGGAAAACGATGAAAATTTTGAAATTGAATTGGCCGCACCAGGTTTTGCCAAAAAAGATTTTAAGATTACCATTGAGGATGGATACCTAAATATCTCCGCAGAAAAATCAACTTCTGAGGAAGAAAAAGAAGAAGACTATACCCGCAGGGAGTTTAGTTACAAATCTTTTGAAAGGTCATTGCAACTACCTGAAAACATAAAGGATGAAGAGGTAAAAGCCAAGTATAATGACGGAATACTTAGTTTTAAACTCAACAAAAAGGAAGTTGTAAAAAAACAAAAAGCTAAAATTGTTGAGATTGCTTAAGTCTCACTTTTTCAAGAATGCCCCTTTTCCTGATCTTAAAGCGTCCATGTATTGTAGGGGTTGGGATTAGGGGCATTTCATTCTTGGCAAACAACAAAAGTATTGATCCATGCCTTTTTTTAAACCTTTAAATTGGGCTATTGAACAGTTCGGAGACATTGACCTTACTTATTTCATCCATAGCGGATTTATAACCTAACTCGAATACGGCATCTATATCCTTCATAGAGAAAGTGCCAACCTTCTTAAGCTCCTTTGGACAAATGACAAAATCACAATCCTTGAATTTTTCAATGGAATCGTAGGTAGTTTTTATTCTATAGGCCCGTTCCAGCACATCATAGGAGTGTTTTAAATCCTTTATATTCAGTTTTTCAAAGGGATTCACATAAACCCCAATGATATTCTCACATTGTTTTACTACCAAATCCACCGGGAAATTATTCAAGGTTCCTCCGTCTACATAATACTCCTCCCCTATTTTTATAGGTGTAAATATCCCTGGAAAGGCTGCAGAAGCCAAAATTGGTTTTATCAATTCCCCTTCGGTAAAGATCTTTAAACTGCCGTCAAGGATATTCGTGGCCGTAATATGCAGCGACTTCTTTAAAACACTGAAATCATCCTTGATCAAAATACGCTTAAAACTGTCATAGAGTTTTTCGGTATTTATAAATCCTGGTTTTCTCCTTGCAAAATTATCTATTTTGAAAATTTGTACGGTTTTAAAAAAATCAAGGATTTCTTGCCAGGTATTGCCATTTGCATACAAGGCTCCCACTATGGCCCCTGCACTGGTCCCAGCGATATGGGTAGGAAAGATATCGTGTTCCTCAAGTGCCCTAATCGCCCCTATATGGGCCACTCCGCGAACTCCACCCCCAGAAAGAACCAGCCCAGTATTCATTTTAGTATATTTAAATCAAAGCTACGGGTTTAGGCCGATACTATTTATGATGGATGTCATAATTGGCCTAAAAACGGTTAACTGATTTTTGTCATACTTAAGTATTCCAAAACACCTTATTTTTAAAGATTCACATGTCAAGAATTTTTTTGATTTTGCAAACGGTATTAACTAGTAGCTAAAAGCATAAAAGTACTAATGGGAGTTATTCCTATTGGTTGTAATTTTTGAATAAGATCAAGCTATTATTCGCATTAACACAAGCGTACCTGATATGGCAGTTAAACCTTTAGAAAAGGAACTATTTCAAAGTATTTTTGAATCTTCAGTAGAAGGCATTCTGGTGGTCGATAATAGTGGTTTCCTGTTAAGGGTAAATCCAGCGGCGGAGCGTATGTTCGGCTATGAACCTGGGGAGCTTGTCAACGTCAAATTAGAAATGCTCGTCCCAAAAAATTTCAGAGAAAGTCATATACAGTTTAGGGAAAAATTCAATAAAAATCCTATCTCCCGACCGAAAGGGCTCGATTTGGGGCTTTATGGGCTGAAAAAGAACGGGGCCAAATTTCCTATCGATGTAAGTCTAAGCCCGACCACAGTCAACGGGAAGGCAATCACCATTGCTTTCGTTACCGATACTACCGAACTGCAGACAATCGTTCAAAAATTAAAGGCAAAAGAAGCCAAGGATAGAGCCCTTTTGGAAGCCATACCTGACATGATGATCATTCAAAATTACGCGGGGGATATCATCGATTTCTATGCGCCTGAAAATGCCGAAGTTCAGGTACCCATAGAACAAATCATTGGAAACAACATTAAGGAAATCGTTCCACCATCCATGTCAAAAGCAATACTTAAAGCCCATAATGAGGCCATTAGGACCAATAAGATCCAAATTAGGGAATACTCCCTCGACATGAATAGTAAAAAAGTTGACTACGAAGCACGGACCGTGAAACTAAACAATCATAGTTTACTGACCATTGTGCGAGATATTACTGAAGGAAAAAGATTTGAAAATGAGTTTAGGGATATCGAAGCTAAAAATAGAGCTATTTTAGCGGCATTGCCCGACCTGATCATTGTGCACGATAAAAAAGGAAATGTTCTACAATTAAATACAACAACACCTTCCTCCCTTGTTGCTCCCATTGAAGACTTGGTTGGTAAAAACGTGAAAGAATTTCTTCCTCCCAAAGCCAGTGTCCTAATTCTAAAGGCACTCGCAGAAGTGTATCGCACGAAAAAAATGGCCCTGGAGCATGTCACATTCCCTGTGAAGGGAAAAAAGACAGAATACGAAACGCGTTTTGTTCCCTTTGGAGAGCATATATTGACTATTGCCAGGGACATCACCAAAGAAAAAAATGCGCAGCAAGAACTGGAGGCCAGTGAGGCCAAAAACTGGGCTATTATCAATGCGCTCCCGGATACAATTATAATCCATGACAAGGAAGGAAACTTCTTGGATGTAATTGCAGCAGAACCATCGGCCCTATTTCCTATCGAGGAAGTAATTGGAAAAAATGTTAAGGATATTTTCCCGCCAGAGGTTAGTGGAAAGATAATCAATGCACTTAAAAAAGCCCATGAGACACAATCGTTGAAGGTCTTAAAATCATCCGTTCCCGGTAAGAATAGATTAAATTTCCTGGAAGGTCGAATCACGCCGCTTGAAGATGACAAATTATTGGTTGTAGTACGCGACATTACCGAATCCAAGGCGCTGCAGGACAAACTGTACGTACGCAACAGGGCCTTGAAAGCTGCGGGTAATGGAATCATTATAGCAGATGCCCAACAACCTGATAATCCTATCATTTATAGCAACGAGGCCTTTACCCAAATTACGGGTTATACCCGAAGTGAAGCCCATGGCAGAAACTGTCGTTTTTTGCAAAAAGATGATCGCAATCAAGAGGAACTTAAAAGTATTAGAAAGGCCATTAAGGATGGGCACGCTTGTCACGAAATATTGCGTAATTATAAAAAGGACGGCACA
>JAHHKH010000181.1 GCA_018679695.1 Maribacter sp. | reverse complement strand
GTATAGGGACACTGTGCCTTTTATTTTTTCTAATTCCATACTTTTGGGAAACTGTACCAATAAGCCTTCCGGAGTCTTACGCATTTCCAATCTAGTGGATAGATTATTCGCATTGGACTCGGCATCAATTTCTTCTTGATACTTTAGCTCTTCCTTATAATATTCCTCGGTGACCAAGTCGTGATTGGCGCGGTCGTCCATACTCATTTTTACCACAAAGAATAGAATAAAGCCGATAAATCCAATAAATGCCAATACGATACCTGTTCCCCAATTGATTTTCATAATACTATGTCTAATTGTAACTTCTAGGTGCTAGGAACCTAGCTGTTGTCGTTTCTATCAAATCCTCGCCGCTGTAGACCCCTATTTTTAATTTGTCCTTATCACCGGTAAGTGCAGCATTATTAATTTCTATGAATAAAGTGCCTTCTGCAAGGTCTTGGGCAGGGACAATAAATTTTTCATGTGTAACCAACTCAATGGTACCCTTATGGGATAAAAGCTTGAAGCTTACTTGGGGTATCTCTTTCGTGGTTTTATTGATCAATTTAAAGGTATAAACATTACTAATGATATTTCCTTCTTTATGCTCATACAATTGGCCTGGTAGCCTAAGGATATTCGCTTCCAAATCATTGCGCAGGAAGAGCATCCCAACAAATACACCAATTAATATTACCAAAACGGCAGAATAGCCTTTTAACCGAGGGGTAAACGTGAATTTTTCTTTCTTGGTTATTTCATCCTCACTGGCATATCGAATCAATCCTTTCGGAAGATCGATTTTTTCCATTATCGCATCACATTCATCAATACAAGCGGTGCAGTTAATGCACTCTAATTGAGTGCCGTTTCGAATATCAATATTTGTGGGACAAACATGTACGCATTGCATACAGTCGATGCAGTCTCCATGGCCAAGAGCTTCCCGGTCCTCGCCTTTTCGGAACTTTTTTCTACCATTTTTACTTTCCCCACGTTTATGGTCATAGGCAACGATAATCGATTTATTATCAAGCAAGACCCCTTGCATTCTTCCATACGGACACGCAATAATACATACCTGTTCGCGGAACCAGGCGAATACAAAATAAAATACAGCGGTAAAGACCAATAGGGCGACCAAGGTACTTACATGGGTCAACGGTCCATCTGTAATATATTGGACCAACCTATCACTTCCTATCAAATAAGCTAAGAAAACATTGGCGATGATAAAGGAAATAATGAAGAAAACAATCCACTTCGTTACCCTTTTTCTTATCTTTTCTGCATTCCATTTTTGCTTGTCCAGGCGTCTTTGCGCACCACGATCCCCATCAATCCAGAATTCGATACGGCGAAAGACCATTTCCATGAAAATCGTCTGGGGACATATCCATCCACAGAAAATACGGCCAAAAGCTACAGTAAATAGGGCAATGAATATTACTCCTATGATCATTGAAACTACGAACAGGTGAAAATCCTGTGGCCAGAAAGGGAAACCGAAAATATTAAATCGACGTTCCAATACATTGAACATCAAAAATTGGTTTCCGTTAATTTTAATGAATGGTGACAGAACTAGGAAGGCAAGTAAAAAGTAACTAACCAGTTTTCTGTAATTATAAAACTTACCACTAGGCTTTTTAGGGAATACCCAGGCACGTTTACCTTCTTTATTAATCGTGCCTATGGAATCCCTAAAATTTTCTCCGTCTTGTTCCATTGCCTAATCTTCTTTTAAAAAAGATTACTACTCATTAATTGCAACCGTGACAGAGTCAGTAACCTGTTCTGTTGGGGTCTCTTCTTCCTGTTGAGGGGCATTCTCATCAACCCAAATATCACCTTCTGGTGCTTTAGGATTGGCAGGCGTTGTCCCTTGGAAAGTTAAAATATAACTAGATACTTGTGCCATTTCCAAAGGCTTAAGTGTAGTTTTCCAGGCCACCATACCTTTACCGTCACGACCTCCCTCAGATACGGTATTGAAGACATTTTTTATACCTCCCCCTAAAATCCAGTATTCATCAGTAAGGTTTGGTCCAATACCACCCCCTCCATCCGGCATATGGCAAGCCACACAGGTGGTTTCATAAATTGCCTTGCCAGCACTGAGGTCGGCAGCATCGGTCAACAATTCAACGGTGTTTACATCGACCATATCCTTGGCGGTTTTTTTGTACTCCTCAATAGCAAGCGTAGCGGCTGCCACTTCTTGTTCGTACTCCAAGGCCTGGTCATAGTCGCCATAGATATGGAATCGAACTAAATAGACAACCCCAAAAATGATGGTTGCATAGAACATCCAAACCCACCAAGGAGGTAACTCATTGTCGAGCTCCTTGATGCCATCATAGTTGTGATCCAAGATAATCTCGCCCTCTTTTTCAATAGGTTTGTTCCCTGTAAGCCTGTCCCAGACTTTTCTGCCCCATGCCCACTCGTATTGAGAGGCTTTTCCTTTTAGATATCGCTCTTTGGCCTCTGCGGATAGGGATTGGAACATGATGTTCTCAATTGATTTCAAAATTAATTCTATGGCAATCAATATCAACAATACCATCAACATAAAAAATTGGGTAATCGGGTATGTTATGATTGCTGGTTTTTCACCAGAGTCAATAAAGTACTCCATCAATCCGAATATGATGAAGAAGATTACGGGGATTCTAATCCACCAAGGTGACATATTTTTCATAATGCTTGTTTATTATTTTGGTTGTTATCTTCTAAGGGTATCTCGCTTACTTCTTTAATATACTCTTTGCGAGCGGTGAAAACCCACCAAAAAAGCAGTGCAAAAAAGATAAAGAATATGAGTAATGATATCATGGGATAGGTGGCTATGCCCTCTATACTTTCCATATGGTTTTTTACGAATTTCAACATGGCTTACTTGTTTTCAGTTAAAAGTTCTCCGGTTTCCTTGACTTTGATATCGGTTCCCAATCGCTGTAGATAAGCTATCATCGCAACGATTTCGCGATCTTTCATGGGGATGTAATCGGCACCCAATGATTTTTCATTTTCCTCAAAGGCCCTTTTCAAATCAGGATCTTCCTTAAGCCTATCAACAATTGCCGTTGCCTGTTCTTCCATTGATGTCGGTGCACTGGCAATATCATCAGCGGTATAAGGTACCCCTAGGCTTACCATGACCTCCATCTTATCCTGTATTTCGCTGCGATTGTGCTTATCGCGCACTAACCACTGGTAGGCTGGCATAATAGAACCTGATGAGGTACTTTGCGGATCGTACATATGATTAAAGTGCCAACTATCGGCATATTTACCACCAACACGTAATAAATCTGGACCAGTACGTTTACTGCCCCATAAGAATGGGTGGTCATAAACAAACTCACCTGCTTTGGCATATTCGCCATATCGCTCGACCTCACTTCTAAAAGGTCGCACCATTTGAGAGTGGCAACCCACACAACCTTCGCGGATGTAAAGATCCCTACCTTCCAATTCCAGTGGTGTATACGGTTTTACACTTGTAATCGTTGGGATATTCGATTTGACCAAGATTGTTGGGATGATTTGGACAATACCGCCTATTAAAATAGCTACGGTCGCTAAAATGGTCAATTGAATTGGCTTGCGCTCTAACCAAGTGTGGAAAGTCTCTCCCGCGGTTCTACTTTTAGAAACCCTTGTTAAAGCAGCCGCTTCTGCCAATTCATCTTCTACTTTGCTTCCTGATCTTATGGTAACAACAACATTATAAATCATTACAATGGCACCAACAATGTATAAACTACCACCAATGGCCCGCATCCAATACATCGGTATGATTTCATTCACGGTTTCGAGGAAGTTACCGTAAGCCAATGTACCATCCGGATTAAAATCTTTCCACATCAAGGCCTGTGTAAATCCTGCTACATACATGGGTAAGGCATAAAGAATAATACCCAGGGTTCCGATCCAGAAGTGGAAGTTGGCCAATCCAGTGGAAAATAATCGGGTCTTGAACATTTTAGGAACCAACCAATAGATCATACCAAAGGTCAAGAAACCGTTCCATGCCAATGCACCTACATGCACGTGTGCAATGATCCAGTCACTAAAGTGTGCTATGGCGTTCACGTTTTTAAGTGAAAGCATTGGCCCTTCGAAGGTTGCCATACCATAACCGGTAATTGCAACTACCATAAATTTCAAGGTTGGATCTGTTCGAACTTTATCCCAGGCACCACGTAGGGTTAATAATCCATTGATCATACCTCCCCAAGAAGGGGCAATCAGCATTACTGAAAAGGCAACACCTAAATTCTGTGCCCAATCAGGAAGGGCAGAATACAATAAATGGTGAGGCCCTGCCCAGATGTATATGAAAATCAAAGACCAAAAATGAACGATCGACAATCGATAAGAATAAACCGGTCTGTTCGCAGCTTTAGGTACGAAATAGTACATCAGACCTAAAAATGGTGTGGTTAAGAAGAATGCGACTGCATTATGACCGTACCACCATTGCACCAACGCATCCTGTACCCCGGCATACACAGAATAACTTTTTAAGGCATTTACCGGAAGTTCCAGACTATTGAATATATGAAGCACTGCAACGGTTACAATGGTCGCCAAATAGAACCATATAGCTACGTACAAATGACGTTGTCTTCTTTTTAAGAGCGTACCAATGAAGTTCCACGCAAAAACTACCCAAATGAGTGTAATGGCAATATCAATTGGCCACTCCAATTCAGCATATTCCTTTGAGGTCGTATAGCCCAAGGGAAGCGTCAATGCTGCTGCTACGATAATCAATTGCCACCCCCAGAAATTAATGTTGCTTAAAGTATCATTGAACATTCTGGCCTTCAATAATCGTTGCGTTGAATAGTATACCCCTGCAAACATGGCATTACCTACAAAGGCGAAGATCACGGCATTGGTATGTAGTGGTCTTAAACGACCAAAACTCAACCAGGATATACCGTCGGTCATATTGGGAAAAAGAAACATAAAGGCCAGTATCAGTCCTACTGACATCCCTACAATTCCCCAAAGCATAGTTGCATAAATGAATTTTTTTACGATTTTATTATCGTAATAAAACTGTTGTACTTCCATAATTCGAATTTTTGACTTTTATTTAGTTGGATTTATTTATTCTTGTTTTCGATTTTGTCGTCCGGAATATCTTTGTTCATCCCTTGATCAGGTTTGACCAATTCATCTTCAAAAAGCATACGGACAGACGGGGTATACGAGTCATCGTACTGCCCACTTCTGACCGAAATAATAAATGCTGTGAAAAAGATTATAGCTACAACAATGCTAATGGTCAATAACACATAAATAACACTCATACCTTACCTGAATTTCGCCGTAAAACTACATTGCTGAAAAAGTCCAAAAAATGACTTTTGTCAGGTTTTATGGATTAAATTAATTTTTTCCCTAAAAAATTTGTGGCCAGTGTCGTGAACCCGACCACGCTTATAGAACTTAAAGGCATTAAAATTGCTGCGATTACAGGTTCCAATTGTCCGGTAACCGCAAAATACAATCCTATAATATTATATAACAATGATAATAGAAAACTCCATTTAATGATTCCCATGGCTTTTCTTGATGCAATAATGTATTTGTATACCTGTTCAAATTTTGAGGCATCAAGTATTCCATCGCAGGCCGGTGAAAATACATTTACGTTTTCCGATATTGCAATACCAACATTACTCTGTGCCAAAGCCCCAGCATCATTCAGTCCGTCACCTACCATCATCACCTTTTTGCCTTGGTCTTGGAGTGATTTGATGAATTCCAATTTATCATTTGGTTTCTGGTTGAAATACAGCGGTGTTAGTTTGGGCAATATTTTTTCGAGTCTTGCTTTCTCACCTTCATTATCGCCCGATAAAATGGCCAGGTCCAAATCACCTTTCATTTCATTAAATACCCTGGAAACACCTTCACGGTAATGATTGTTAAATACGAACCGTCCTTTATAAGCATTATTACTGCTAATATGTACCGATGTATTTTGAGGGTCTGAATCCGCAAGATTGCCCACGAAATCAGCTGATCCGATTTTAATATGATCTTCGTCTTTTTTCCCTTCCAAACCTTGGCCTAAATGTTCTTGGTATTCATCGAGAGGTACGATATTATGTTCGGCCAACATATCATACAAGGTTCGACTCAGAGGGTGGTTTGAAGCTCGTAATGTGTTTTTCAAGAGCGATTCTTCCTCAGCTGAAAGGCGCATACCCTCATAAGCTGCACTACTTTTTTGGGTAGTGGTTATCGTCCCCGTTTTATCGAAAATTGCCGTATCGATCTGGGCCAGTTGTTCTATCGTTTGTGTGTCTTTTAAATAGAATTTTCTACGACCAAAAATACGAAGCATATTACCCAGAGTAAAAGGCGCTGCCAAGGCAATGGCACATGGACATGCAATGATGAGCACTGCGGTAAAAACGTTCATTGCCTTACTGCTATCATTATACAACCAGAAGGCGGTTGCCACAAAAGCTATGGTCAAAACGGCCCATGTAAAACGTTTGCCAATACTATCGGTGAGTGTTTGGAACTTACTACCTTCTTTGTCACTAAAAACGGTATTGCTCCATAATTGGGTCAAATAACTCTGGGACACCGATTTCAAAACATCCATCTCAATGGCCCCAGCCAGCTGTTTGCCACCGGCATAGATTTTATCACCCGATTCCTTAAAAACGGGCTCTGATTCCCCGGTTACGAAACTATAGTCGATTTGAGCCCTTCCATTAATGAGAATGCCGTCCACAGGTATCAATTCTTCATTTCTAATAAGTAATCTGTCCCCCTTTTTAATATCATAGACCTGCACAGTTTCCTCCTTGTTCCTGCTATTTATTCGTGTTATGGCGATGGGGAAGTATGACTTGTAGTCGCGCTCAAATGAAAGGAATGAGTAGGTTTTCTGTTGAAAAAACTTACCTAGCAGTAGAAAGAATATCAGTCCGGTTAAACTGTCAAAAAAACCCGTTCCCCAGTCGAATATGATTTCAAGGGTACTTCGAATGAAAAGTACAAGAATTCCAAGTGCAATTGGCACATCTATATTCAGGATATTCGAACGTATTCCTTTATATGCCGAAATTAGATAATCCTGCCCTGCGTAAAGCACCACAGGCAATGAGAACGTGAACATTAACCATCGAAAAACCCCTTTGTATTGGTCCAACCAAAATTCATCAACTTCAAAATATTCTGGAAAAGAAAGGAACATGACATTGCCAAAGGCAAAACCCGCAACCCCCAATTTATAGATTAGGCTACGGTCTACCTTTTTTTCCCCTTTGTCAAAATCATCGAGCGAGATGTATGGCTCATAGCCGATCCTGGCCAATAAAATGACAAGCTCTTTGAGGTTTAGTATTTCTGGATTAAAAACAATCCTTACGGTTTTCTTTGGAAAATCAACTTGTGAAGTACTAATGGCCGCATTTAACTTATTAAGATTTTCCAATATCCATATACAGGAACTACAATGAATATGGGGTATATACAGGTTGATGATTTGTAGATTATGCTCATTGAATTCCAACAGTTTTTCAATAATCGATGCTTGATTGAGAAAATCATACTTGCCTTCAACTATAGTAGGGGTTGATCCCGCCGATTCCTGTAGATCGTAATAATAGGATAAATCGTTGGTTGAAAAAATATCATATACCGTTTTACAGCCATTGCAACAGAAATTCTTCCCGTCGTATTCCACGGGCTTGTTTCCACAATCGTTACCGCAGTGATAACAGTTGACTTTATCCATTCACAATTACTTATACCTACCGCAAATATTTACAACTTTACCAAATATATATATGATAATTGTCATCTTTTCGATATTTTTATTGAATTATTCAAAGCGAACAACTATAATACCTTATGGAAGAAGGAGAAGAGTCAAGATGTGAGAATTGTATCGTAAGACAATTCAATTATTTACGCGCCATGAGTAAGGCTGAACTTAAAAAAGTTTCGGATTCCAAGGTCACCAAAAAGGTTAAAAAGGGTGAATCACTTTTTGAGGAGGGTGATAAATTGGATGGCGTTTTTTGTGTTCGCGATGGTGTATCAAAGCTTTCAAAATTGAGTGCGAATGGTAAGGATCAGATTGTGAAATTGGCCAGTAAAGGTGAGGTTATTGGGCAACGTTCTGTGATAGCTGAAGAATCTACCAACTTAAGCGCGGTAGCAGTTAGCGACATGGAAGTCTGTTTTATTCCGAAAGACAGTATTGTGCATACCCTAAATCAAAATCCTAACTTTGCAGTTGAAGTTTTACGGCATATGGCCCATGACCTTAAAGAGGCTGATGATGTTATAGTGAATATGTCTCAAAAAACCGTGAAACAGCGGATTGCAGAGGCGTTCCTATATCTTAAAAGCAATTATGGAGAGGATGAGAAAGGATTTTTGAACCTTGCCCTTTCTAGAGAGGATATTGCCAATGTTGTGGGTACGGCAACAGAGTCTGCTATTCGTATTATTTCCGAATTCAAGAAAAAAGGTATGATCAAGACCTCAGGCAAGAAAATTGGGGTCGTTGATGAAAAATTACTTCAAGATCTGATAGAAGGATTCTAGTACTTAACACCTTTCAACATTAAGTAAATAATTAGCTATTGACTGCTAAAAGCCCTGTGTTTTAGGCCTTCCCCTCTTTTTTTAAAAACTGACATAAGTCATAGTTTCACAGATTTTCTTCCGATAATTTTACCCCATTATAAAAGATAAAGTGGAATGAAGAATATTTTGCTGCCTACTGACTTTTCAGATAACGCCTGGAATGCTA
>JAHHKH010000296.1 GCA_018679695.1 Maribacter sp. | reverse complement strand
CACCCCACCATTTAGCATTAAGCGCACCTGTATATTGCCTAACCCATCCATTGATGATGGTGCCACCATTATTTGTGTCCGATTGCGTTTCATCATATTTAAAAATACCACCTCCACCATCATTCTCTATGGCAAAAGCATTTACGTTTATGGTCATACCTTCTTCTGGTATCAATGACAACAATGCCCCTATATTTGCCATTGAAACCAATTTATCCACACTGTTGTCCTCTAAATCTGGACTACTCTCAATATCAGTGGTGTCAGTTACAGTAATTCCGGGCAATTCTTGTGAAGCAAATGCTACATCCATTCCATCCTCAGCAGAGCATGATGTTAATGCTAATGTCACAACGATTAATCCAATTGTTAAAAATTTAATTATCATATTGCCAATCATATGGTTTTTAATTAAAAGTACTGACTCAATTAAAATGTGTAGTTATTTCTATAGATTGGTCAATTGCTAGTATATACGCACATATGTTTTTATTGGATATGTATTTTCAATATAGATATTAACAATATGCTAACAAGTTCAATTTGTTGTTTTAAATACTTCGATTGCTAAGAAAATTCTATAAATATTATGTGATTTTATATTCAACGTGGGCTACGATTATAGCACCTCTTTAGCGGAAAGTGGAGTTATCACGGAATAAATCCTATAATAGGGTTATTTTTTTGTGTAAAGACTATTAATCACTGCTATTGGCTGCTAACGAATCAGCACATGGCGCTGCCATTAATTTTAAAAATGCTTCTGAATTTGTAGGTGTTTGATTGGTACTATTTGGTTCGCTTAGTCCGTAGCTAGTTCATTTGTCAATACCTCGAGAACTACTCCTTGATCCGTATTTGTCCGAGAAAATTCGTCCATGGACGACCCATCTAATTTCTCTTTATGTAAATCGTCGGAGAGTACGTACTCCACTAGCAGGTCGGATTTTTTATTACAGGAAGTGGCTAAAATAACAGCAAGAAAAATGATATTGATTTTAAAAATTTTGGAGAAATTAACGTTCATGGGGAGTATTCGATTATTTTTCCCGCGAAACTATCTAAAACAAACATTTGATCGATGAAATTCAACAATTATTCGATGAACTACCACTTTTTTTAACATTCTTGCTTCGAGTCTATCAATTGATATCAGTTCGCAATTTCTTAAAATCAAGCTTCTCTTATTTCAGCGTATTACAATATGGCTTTCCTGTCAGATTGTAATCAGAAATATGATGACGGGAGACTTCTGGAAATATCGGATTTCTACAACTGGAGTTGGTGCTTAAAAAAGGCTATTTCGGTTGGACCGATGTCCCAAATGAATGATAGAAGAGTAGAGACTTGTTATATTTCAGCTGTATAAATACCTAATTAAGACTATTCTGATATTTTTCGTACTTCATTAAGACTATCCATCTCATTTCTAAAGCGAAGAATGACTAGCGTGTCCATTTGTTGGTAAATACTATCCCTCATGGTGCGCCAATTTCTGCCATTCATCCGTTTGGTGAATTTTTGGATGTTTTGGAGCCTTTCCATATTGTGCCTGTTCGCTTTCCAATAGGCGCTTGTGCTCTCCCGGTGTTTCAGGTCCTGTAAGTATATCCCAACACCAAAGCCAGCAATAATGATCGCTACGATAATCAAAAGCGTTCTTTTTTTTACCATACTGTTAGCGTTTAATTCATTGGCATTCTACTGGGCATATGCAAACTACAACTGCTATTGTCCTTCACCACAATTAGGGCAAAGTCTAGGATAAATTCCTTACTAAATTACTAATCTTTTTCTTATCCCGATTTAAAAGCCAATTCATAAACATCGTAATTTGATTTTGTAGATGAAACTATATTTGTTCATCGGTCAGTTTAAATCGTTGAAATTTGAACCCTATGGTAAAAGGTGAAATACCAATTTCACCCCGATTATTTTATTACATTTAGGCAAAACAAAAACACTTACTATGAAATTCCATTTTAAAACTACATCCCACACTTTTTTTGTTCTAACATTTCTTTTTTTAAGCATTCCGCTTAGTGCCCAAGATGGATTTTTATATGGCGATCTACTACCCGATGCACCTGAACTATCGGTACGGGGTGAGCATGCCTTAGGGGTGCGTACCTTGGAATTTATACACAAAGACCAAGTGGATATTTTAAATTCAAAAGAAGGGAACGATCCGCTTTACGATCGCAAATTGACCGTAGAACTTTGGTATCCTGCTGAAGTTCCCTCAGGGACTGATGCTTTGGTTTCTTATGAGGAGGTAATGGGTACCCGAGGGGATTCGTTACGACCATTGATTCCTTTTAGTTTTAAAGGAAGGGCCTTACGGGATGCTAAACCCAAAGCGAACAAAGGAAAGTTTCCATTGGTTATCGTTTCCCATGGATATGTGGGTTCGCGATACCTCATGACCTATTTGACCGAAAACTTGGCTTCCAAGGGCTATATCGTCGTCGCTATAGAACATACCGATTCTACCTTTAAGGATGCGGCCCCTTTTCAAAGTACGCTCCTAAACCGTGCCTTGGACATCCAATTTGTACTTAACGAAATGGCACGTTTGGGCAAAGAAGGCAGCAACGACCAGCTTTCAGGACTTATTGATACCGATAACACGGGTATCGTAGGCTATTCCATGGGTGGTTATGGTGTTCTCAATGTGGCAGGTGCGGGCTATGCAGACGGCTTGGGGCAGTTTTTTACAGGCATGACAGGAGGTAGTACAGCTATTTCCACTCTTTTGGCTAGTAATCCTGATTATGTGGGCGGAAAGGATACCCGTATCAAAGCCGTAGTTGCTTTTGCTCCCTGGGGTATGGAACGAGGTGTGTGGGATGCATCAGGGTTAAAAGGACTAAAGATTCCAACCTTCTTTGTTGCCGGGAATCAAGATGATATTTCGGGCTATGAAAAAGGGATCAAGGCCATTTATGAGGGAGCCTTAAGCGCAGATCGTTATCTACTTACCTACAATAACGCAAGACATAATGTAGCACCCAATCCTCCACCGGCAGAAGCCTTACAACCCGGACTTCATGTTGATGAATACTATCGCTATGCAGAACCTTCGTGGGATCAACGGAAGATCAACAATATCAACCAACATTTTGTGACCGCTTTTTTGGGTATCCATTTAAAAGGAGAGGACTTTTCTAAATACCTTGAACTTCCACAAAATTCCAACGAAAAAACCTGGGAAGGATTCAAGAACCGCTCCTCTACAGGTATGGAGTTATTACATGCCAATGGGGTGGAATAG
>JAHHKH010000268.1 GCA_018679695.1 Maribacter sp. | reverse complement strand
ATTAATTACTTAACCAGTTTTATTTCACATTGAAGCCGTTTCTTAGGTTAAACCAAGAAACGGCTTTATAAAATTGATAACCCAATAGAATCTGAATTGGATTAAAGGGCGTTCTTCTTAATCTCTTCTACAACCTCAGGATTTAATAGCGTACTGATATCCCCTAGGTCAGAAGCATCCTTGCCAGCGATTTTCCGCAAAATTCGCCGCATGATCTTACCACTTCTTGTTTTAGGCAATCCAGGTACAAATTGAATTTTGTCCAACTTGGCAATTGGCCCAATATGCTCGGTAATCTGCTGATTGATTTCTTTACGAAGATCATCTTTTTCACGTACTTCACCGGCTTCTTTAAGGATTACATAGCCATACAAGGCATTTCCTTTTATGTCATGTGGGAAACCTACAATTGCCGATTCGGCAACCGCAGGGTGTTCGTTTATTGAATCTTCGATTGGTGCGGTACCTAAATTATGACCAGAAACAATAATCACATCATCAACCCTACCGGTTATTCTGTAATACCCAACAGCATCCCGGCTGGCGCCATCCCCTGTAAAGTACATATTCTTATATGCTGAAAAATAGGTGTCTCGATAGCGTTCATGGTTGCCCCAAATAGTTCTGGCAATCGATGGCCATGGGAATTTTATGCACAGTCGCCCTTCTACTTGGTTACCTTCTAATTCATTTCCATTTTCATCCATCAACGCTGGTTGTACACCAATGAAAGGTAAGGTTGCAAACGTAGGTATTGTAGGGGTAACATAGGGCATTGGCGAGATCATTATACCACCGGTCTCGGTTTGCCACCAAGTGTCGACTATTGGACTGCGATTTTTACCCACATTATAATTATACCAATGCCAAGCATCCTCATTTATAGGTTCACCCACCGTACCTAAGACCTTTAAGGATGATAAATCGTGTTTTTCAACAAATTCCAAGTTCTCTTTGGCCAAGGCCCTAATCGCTGTTGGTGCAGTATAGAATTGGTTTACCTTGTGTTTTTCAACTATTTCCCAGAATCGACCATAATCCGGATAGGAAGGAACCCCTTCGAACATTACCGTCGTGGCGCCATTTGCCAACGGACCATAAACAATGTAGGAGTGCCCGGTTATCCATCCGATATCAGCGGTGCACCAATACACATCATCTTTTTTATATTGGAAAATATTCTTGAAAGTATAAGCAGTAAAGACCATATAACCGCCACAGGTGTGAACCATGCCTTTTGGTTTTCCTGTTGATCCCGAAGTGTACAGAATGAAAAGCATGTCTTCTGCATCCATGATTTCTGCAGGGCAGTCATTGCTGGCATCTTTCAAAAGTGGCGCCAACCACTTATCGCGACCTTTTTTCATAGTAATGTCACTATTAATGCGTTTGGCAACGAGTACCGTTTCAACGTCGGGACAATAATCCAAAGCGGTATCGACAATACCCTTTAGATCTATAGTTTTATTCCCCCTATAAGAACCATCTGAAGTAAGGACCAATTTACAATCTGAATCATTTATTCTAGTCGCAAGGGCACTCGATGAAAAACCGGCGAAAACGACTGAATGAATGGCGCCGATTCGGGCACATGCCAGTACCGATATTGCCAATTCCGGGATCATCGGAAGATAAATACAGACCCGATCTCCTTTTTTGATGCCATTTTCCTTAAGAACGTTGGCCATTTTACAGACCTTTTCATGCAATTCACCATAAGTAATATGTTGGGCCTTTTCATTGGGATCGTTAGGTTCAAAGATAATTGCGGTCTTGTCTCTACGGATTGTCAAATGCCTGTCAATGCAATTCTCGGTAATGTTCAATTTTGCGCCCTGAAACCATTTTACCTCAGGTTTGGTAAAATCCCATTCCAATACTTTATCCCATTTCTTGCGCCATAGAAAATGTTCTTCTGCAATTTCTTCCCAAAAACCTTCAGGGTTTCGAATTGCCTTTCTATAAACTTGGAAGTATTCCTCTAAATGTTTAATGTGGTAGTTACTCATCTTTATTGTTTTTTATATACTTATGCTCTTTTATCGCCTATTGTAGTGCAATCAATATAAATACCATCGTCATTTATTCCATACGACCTTAAGGAGAATTACTCCAAATCTTGCTGGAGTAAACCAACTATAAAGTTAATCATAAATGATGGTATTCTGTCCTTCGAAACCATCTTTTATATGCTTATCTATTGATGCTTTCAAGAATATAGCTACCCCTTTGAATCCACCTTTATATATTTGTTACGCCATTTCAAACAATGTTCATAGGTTGTATTTCAAAACTGGGAATCTTGACTTATTTTGGCCATATGTCTTCAGGAGTAAATATGCGCTGTATAACACTTTGGGGAGCTCATGATTTGTCTTCTTTTGAATTGAACAGTCCAAACCAATTGGGATTAAGAACTTTTAATTTGATAAGTACCCAAAGAATAACAACGAAACAAATGCCCATGGCAATTGAGTTCATGGGACTAATAGGAGTTTCACTTTCAAATTTAAAACGTAGGTACAAGGAAACAAGGGCATATATAGAAATAAAGATATCGGATGCCAATGGTTTAAGACGTAATTTCATTTCCACTAATTTTTATTGAACCTAGGCGTCATTTGCACACAAAACCAATAATCAACCCAGAAGTCCAAGTATTTCAGAAACTATTTTTTTTACTGAGAACGGTTTTGTTAAATATCTGTCAGCTCCGAGATTTAAACCTTTTTTTATATCCGTATCCTTTGTTTTGGCGGTTAGGAAGACAACTTTGGTGTTCTCGAGCATTTTACTGTTCTTGATGTACTCCAATGTTTGATAACCATCAACATTGGGCATCATGATATCCAATAGAACAACATCGGGTACATTGTTTTCCAAAATCTGCAATGCTTCACTGCCATCTCTAGCAATATAAACTTGAAAATCCTGTTTTTTGAACGCATATTCCAAGGTCATTACAATGTTCGGTTCGTCATCGACGATTAATATTTTCTTCATTGCCAATAGTGCTTACAATTTAATTCGTTGGTAGCCTAAAACCAAAGGTTGCGCCAACACCAGTGGTTTTTTCCACCCAAATTTTTCCATGGTGTTTTTCAATAATTTGTTTACTTATTGCCAAACCTAATCCACTACCTTCCGACTTCAGGGTATTTTGGTTTCTTGACTGATAGAATTTATCAAAAATATAATTAATATCCTCCTCGGGAATACCCTTACCATTATCCTTTACATAGATTTCAACGAAATTATTACCTAGCTTGTAATCAAGTGTGATCACACCTTTTTTTGGCTCGCAGAATTTGATTGAATTAGATATCAAATTGGTAAGCACCTGAAGTATCCGATCCTCATCATAAGGCAGTTCAAAGCTGAAACTATTCTTATTCACAATCTTGATTTCTTTATTGGCCGCTATTTGCTGTATGTTACCAATTGCTTTTATTAAGGTTTTTTGAATATTCCTTTTTTTAAGGTTGAGTTGTTGTCTACCTATAGAAAGCTTTTCGAAATCAAGTATGTCGTTAATCAATCGCGAGAGGCGATCAGAATCGCTCACAATGTTCTCCAGAAATGTTTGCCTCATATCAGTGGGCATATCCCCGTCCTCCTCCATCAATAGTTCAGATGCTGCCCTAATCCCCGTTATTGGTGTTTTCAATTCATGGGCAATGGTATCTAAAAACTCATCTTTTTGTTTGTCCTTTGTTATAAGTTCTTCATTGGCATATTTCAATTGCGACGTTAGGTCCGTGAGTTCTGCAGATTTTTCACGAAGCACTTTGTTACTACTTATGGTATCCTTTGATTCTTCTAATATCTTCAAAACTTCGGGCAAACTGATTTCTTGCTCCTTGACCACCCCTGCAATCAGTATTTTTGCGGAGGCACTACCAATACTTCCTGTCAGAAGCTTTTCCGAGAAATTAATCAATCTGGCATCTGCCATCTGGGTGTCACTCGGAATTTCATATTTTTTAAAGAATAGGTTTAAGGCACGCTGTGATCTCGCTTCGCCCAACAATTTGATCAATATATTTTTTATATCCGCTACATAGGCCTCCCCTTTCCAGACAAGGGCACTATCCTGTAAGGAGGAAAAGTTCTTGCTATCCACGAACATTTCAGCGTAATTTCGCTCCCTATAATGACTTTTAAAAGCTAAGGAAATGACCACATAGCAAAAGGTGTTCACCAAGATACTCCAAAAAAAAGCATGGGCTGGAGGGGTTAAAAAACTTATTCCGAAAAGCCCATAAGGTTTTAATGCTGTAATTCCAAACAAGCCAAAATCGGTAAAATCACTCGATCCGGTAAAGGCCTCCATGGTAAAAGGTAATATTAGCGTATATGTGGAGATTATTAATCCAACTATTATTCCGGTAATTGATGCCAATGATGAACCACGGTTCCAAAAGAGACCAATAAAGAAAGAGGGTGCTAATTGTGCGATTATCACAAATGATATTAAGCCTATGGAATACAATGACAATTCTATTGAAAAATTAATATAGAAGATATATGCGAGTATGATAATCGTAAATATGGATATTCGCCTTATATTCTTGATATAAGAGGCATTTTGCTCAGGTTTTGCCTTAACGAATTTATCTAAAAATCCATATGGAATGATCAGGTTGTTACTGATCATTTTCGATAGGGCCAAAGTTGAAACAACCACCATGGATATCACTGCGGAAAATCCACCTAGGAATACCAAAAGGGCCAAAAAAGTATTATCACTATTTAGAGGAAGTAATAAGGTATAGTATTCGGCATTGGCAGTTTCACCAAAAGTCAACTTACCTGCCCAAGCAATGAATATTACGAAGATGTTGAACAAAAATAAATACAAGGGAAAAAGCCAAATTGCTGTTTTTAGGTGTTTTTCCCTACTATTCTCGATAACTGCTACCTGGAATTGCCTTGGCAATAAAAATATAGCTGTAAATGAAAGCATCATTATGAAGAACCAGTTAAAACCACTTTCAAGATCAGGTAGTTTTGAGAGGTTCTCAAAATTAGCGGTTATTGAAATTTGTTCATAAATATCCTCGGTACCATTAAAGAGGTAATACGTGACATATACTCCGATAATAAGAAAAAAGGTCAGTTTTAAAATTGATTCGAAAGCCACAGTAGTAACGATTCCTTTATGCTTTTCAGAGGCATCGGTTGCCTGAGTGCCAAAAAACGTAGCAAAAATCGCCAGGATCAAGGCGATATAAAAAGTTGAATCTTCAAAAATGCTTATGCCGAATTTATAAGGCTCGTTGGCCATGATCCCAAAAGTCTCAGCTACAGCTTTTAGTTGTAATGAGATATACGGAACCATGGCTGTAAAACATAAAAGAGTGATCAGGGCTCCTAAGAACCTGCTATTGCCATATCGTAACGATATGAAATCCGCAATCGATGAAATCTTATGTTGTCTTGAAATTCGAATAATCTTACGTAGCAGGACAATCCATAAGGGTATTGCGATTGCAGGCCCCAAATAAATGGGTAAAAAGCCAACACCTGAATTTGCGGCCATACCCACACTGCCATAATATGTCCATGCGGAGCAATATACCGCAAGCGATAAGGTATAAACATATGGATTATTCACCCATTTGCTTTTTGAATTTTTCTCTGCTATAAAGGCGATATAGAATAATATTGCCAAGTAAACTAAAATGATGGTTATTAAGCCATAATTACTCATAGTATCTTTTTAAGATGATATAGGAAATTATGATCGATACCAACCAGATTGAGAAGACCGAAAAATAAAAAAAAGGAATGCCAAAGACAGAGCCATTGAAATTAAATACAAGCAAAAAAGGAACATTCAAAATCATTAACATGCCTATAGACAGGATTATCAATTTTTGCTCATGGCGTTTTTTCATTTCAAAATGCTAGAAACATAAATATAAGAAAAAAGCAGTACCCCAATAGTGAAGGACTGCCATTTACATTTATGAACTTATTCGCCTTAATGGTTGCTAGCTTCGCCAGCACCGCTGGGTATTCTAATATTCTCAACCATTTCCTGTACATTTTCAGGTGGCGCTTCGGTCATTCTTGAAACCACAACTGAAACTATCACATTGACGATCATTGCTATCGTACCAAATCCTTCCGGTGAGGTGCCAAACCACCATTCACTGGCAGGTCGCGCGTCCATAACACCAATTAATCCGGTTTTATAACGGATCATGTAGAACAACATCAGAGTTATTCCAACGATCATGCCTGCGATTGCACCTTTGCTATTCATTCTTTTATCAAAAATCCCCAATATAATGGCAGGGAAGAATGAGGCAGCAGCAAGACCAAAGGCCAATGCGACTACTGCGGCCACAAATCCGGGTGGATAAATTCCGAATAGGCCTGCAATGATTATGGCTACCAAGATGGCAATACGGGCAGCCAATAACTCTCCTTTCTCAGAGATGTTTGGTTTAATTTGTTTTTTGATCAAATCGTGTGAAATAGAAGTTGAAATTACTAGAAGAAGTCCTGCTGCAGTTGATAGAGCAGCTGCCAACCCCCCCGCCGCTACCAATGCGATTACCCAATTGGGTAGGTTGGCAATTTCAGGATTTGCCAATACCATGATGTCCCTATCAACATATAATTCATTGGAAGATGCGTTCGCATTGGAAACTAATCGTTCGCCATTGGTGCCCCTAGCTTCAGTGTATTTAGGTTTACCATCCAAAGCAGCTCCATTCACATACTGGATCTTGCCATCTTTGTTCTTATCTGTCCAAGCAATCAATCCGGTATCTTCCCAGTTTCTAAACCATTGCGGAATTTCGGTATATGATTGGTTATCCACAGTTTCTATTAAGTTGGTTCTGGCGAAAACAGCAATTGCAGGGGCAGTGGTATATAGTATAGCAATGAACAATAAGGCCAAACCTGCCGATTTACGGGCATCTTTTACTTTGGGTACGGTAAAGAACCTAACGATTACATGTGGTAATCCAGCAGTTCCCACCATTAGTGCAAGTGTAATGGCAAATACATCCCAAGTAGACTTAGTACCACTGGTATATTCATTGAAACCAAGTTGGGTGTGGAGCGTATCTAATTTGTCCAATAGAAATGTGCCTCCTTCGAGCTTACTACCCATACCAATTTGTGGAATGGGATTGCCGGTCATCTGCATTGAAATAAAGAAGGCCGGTACCATAAAAGCAAAGATCAAAACACAATACTGCGCAACTTGCGTATAGGTAATCCCTTTCATTCCCCCTAAAAAGGCGAAAACCAAAACTACGGTCATACCTATGATGACCCCTATGGTTATATCGACCTGTAAGAATTGTGAGAACACGATTCCGACACCTCTCATTTGACCGGCTACATAGGTAAACGATACGATTAAAGCACATATCACCGCTACAGTCCTTGCGGTATTGGAATAGTACCGGTCACCAATGAAATCCGGCACGGTAAACTTTCCAAATTTTCTTAAATAGGGTGCTAAGAGTAATGCCAATAGTACGTAACCACCGGTCCATCCCATTAAGAAAACGGATCCATCGTACCCCATAAAGGAAATCAGTCCTGCCATCGAAATAAATGAAGCAGCGCTCATCCAGTCAGCTGCTGTGGCCATTCCGTTTGCCAAGGGAGAAACACCACCACCAGCAACATAAAATTCCTTAGTTGACCCGGCTCTTGCCCATATTGCAATTCCAAAATAAAGGCTGAAAGTAATCCCAACTAAAATCCAAGTCCATAATTGAACACTCATAATTCTTATCGATTTTGGTTAGTTATTTAATTACTCGTCGTAACCGTATTTTTTGTCTAGTTTGTTCATTAATCGTACGTATACGAAGATCAGTATAACGAAAACATAAATTGATCCCTGTTGCGCAAACCAGAATCCCAATTTGAATCCGCCCAAACGAATCTCGTTAAGGGCTTCCCTGAAGAGTATTCCCGCTCCGTAGGATACCAAAAACCAAATTGAGAGTAGTATTATCAGATACTTCAGGTTTTCTTTCCAATAAGCGGTTGCTTTTTGTTGCTTTTCACTCATAATCTTGGTTGTTATAGGTAAATCATTGCTTGGAGCGTAAGGGTTCCAACCTCCGATTCTCCAAACTTTTGGTTTTTATACTCCAAGGTCAATTTGGAGTTATGCCCACTAAGATATGCATTTGCACCAATTCCTAGTATATTCCTATTGTCATCTACAGCGTCATAGCTGTTTGAGGCAAATGAAACGTACGGTTGGAACCTGGTTTTCGTTATATTACCTGCGAATACATATCCTATATGCGAATATACCATACTGCCTGTTCCATATGCACTGAACAGATAATCGGTGCCATAATCATTACTCTGGTATGTGGCATAGGCCGTTAAGGCGCTACCATCCCAACCAAGCGGAGTATCGTAAAAAACATCGATCGCGAAAATTTTGACATCTTGCTGCTCCAGGTTCCCGGTGGCATCTGCGATAACAGATCCAGCTGGATGAAGAAAGAAACCTGCACCGACATTGAATATCCTTTCACCACCTAAGCAAGTGCCATTCTTGTATGGTAAGAAATTGGATTCTTGATTTAAAAAGTTGAAGTCAAAGTAACCCGCATACGCTTTTCCAGCTTCTTTGGAACCTAATAAACGCTTACCGGCATAGACTGCAGGGCCACCATTTTCCGGTGTTCTTGTGTCCAGACTATTTGTTATCGCGTCATTGATCGCTATACGGTACTGAAGTCTTCCAAAATTACCTTTTGCGAAAATACCCAGATGTCTGGCAAACTGATCTGACAGACCAAGAGTAGACCATGATTGTCTATTATTGTCCAAAGTCATGAAGTTCAATGTACTTTGATTATTCAATCTTGAAATTCCATTATAATAATGAAGCCCACCACCAACAACATGGTCTTTACTAACATTATACTGTGCCCACACTCCATGAAAGAATAATTGGGAGCCTTCTCCTTTCCCAACAGGGGAGAGCGTTTCACTATTAAGACTATTGAGTCCAAAGTGGGTCAAAATCATGAATTTTTTATTGATTTGTGAGAACATCAGCATTCTTGCCCGGCGTAGATTAAAACTGGTATTGCTCACATTATCAGGTACTTCACCATTGTATGTGCCCTGGGCTTGTGCCCATGAAAGTATTCGAAGGTATTTATTGCCTTCTTCATCAAATTTCACTTTAAGGCCACCATTGTAATCTGGTGACCCTTGTGAATACATAAGCTGAAAGGAGCAAAAAACACCGAACAACAGCATTAATAGTCTCTTCATATATTTAAGGACTTAGATTGTAAAAACTTGGTTTTGTGTGCTTTACAAAGATCCTTAAAAGATTCTATCGGTGAAAGAACAATATATATTTTCGTAAATTAAATATAGTCAGTCTCTAAAACGTTCCCATTTTATAAGCATAAATTTATCTCCAAGCTCAGTTACAACTACGCCAGTACCAGAGAGGTTCTTGATGTCCTGGAAGTAAGAAGAGAGTTCATTTGCATTGAAAATCTTGTATGTAGGGTGATAATCCGGGTTATAAGGTCTTTTGATATTGTATTTCTTTACCCAGTTCATGATACTAACATGCGATATACCTAAAATACGTTCGATCTCACGATAGGACAGTCCCTCTAAATAAAGCTGTAGTGCCTTATTCACGTAGTAACTATCAATCATTTTACCCATCTTATTGACTGAGAAAAAATAATTGCAATCCTTACATTTATATCGTTGTCTCTGGTCAACAATACCACTTTTAATATAATGCTCCGAACTACAATTGGGACAAGATTTAATTTTCATATATATTAATTTAGCATAAATATAGTAAATGAGCAATTAAACGTCCATTGTTTACAAATCAGAGGCTAGATTATAGGTATTATTGGTATTGAAAGTTGTTTATTGAACCCAATTTCCTCCAAGGCTAAATATTTATCGATTAAATAAAGGTATACTGGTTTTAATACCTACATTATTTAATTTTACAATATGAAGAATACCATTGCTGAACGTATTTATGATTTCCTAAAGAATTACCCACCTTTTAATTTATTAGGGCAAGGTGAGCTAATGACCATTTGTAACCAAGTTAAGGTTATCTATTATGAGAAAGACAGCAATATATTTTCGGTAAATGATAAATTGTACGACTCCTTTTATGTGGTCAAAGACGGTGCTGTAGGCTTATTTAGAGACGGTAAATTGGTTGATGAATGTGATGAAGGCGATATCTTTGGGCTCAGGGCATTGATTAGAAAAAGTAACTATCAATTAAACGCGAAGACTATAGAGGAGAGTGTAATCTATGCAATATCCTCTGCTTTATTAGAGGAAATTATAACCTCAAATACCCAAGCTAACAAATTCTTGTTGGCAAGCTTTGCGGCGAATACCCTGAATGCCTATTCAGATGCGAGCACAGGACGAATATATTCCCTGGAAGGTGAATTCCGTGATAACCAGAATCTGACATACCTGCAATCCGTTGAGGCCAAGAAAGCTCCAATAACCTGTCTTGAAGGCACGATAGTGGAGACCGCCGCAAAGATGATGACCAAGAAAAAGGTTGGGTCTATAGTAATTACCAATGGTGGGGTACCGGTAGGGATAATTACCGATAAGGATTTACGTACGAAAATTGCAACAGGTCGTTTTTCGATTTCAAGTACTGTAGATCAAATTATGAGTTCACCTATAATTGCAGTCAGGGAGAATACATCTGTTGCTGAGGCTCAACTAACGATGCTGCGTAATAAAATCACCCATTTATGTATTACAAAAGATGGAACATCGCAAACGAAGCTTGTTGGGGTATTGTCAGAGCATGATATTGTTGTATCGAGTACCAATAATCCCTCTTTTTTATTAAAGGAAATCAAAAGGGCCCAATCGGCAGAAAAATTGATGGATGTACGACAAAAAGCCCAGGGTTTAATGGAGCGTTACTTAAAACAACAAATACCCGTTTTTTTTGTATCGAAAATTATTTCGGCCATAAATATGGCTATCTGCACCAGGGCAATCGATCTTTCAGTGGAAGAAATGAAAGAGCCGGTACCAACTACTTTTGCATGGCTGGCTTTGGGGAGTCAGGGGAGAAGCGAACAATTGTTACTGACAGATCAAGATAATGCACTTGTTTTTGAAGATGTTGTTAGAGGGGATTATAAAAAAACCAAATCCTATTTTATTGAATTGGCCCAATTGGTAACTGCAAAGTTAAACATCATAGGTTACGAATTTTGTCCTGCTGAAATGATGGCTAGCAACCCAAAGTGGTGCCTTTCTTTAAGCGAATGGAAAAATCAATTTAAGGATTGGATTACAAATCCTGATCAAGATAAGATTATGCTATCTACCATTTTCTTTGACTACGATAGGGTTTATGGTGACAAGAATTTAGTTGATTCGATGTCAGATAGTATTTTTGAGTCAATAGATAATTATGGGATATTCTTGAACTTTTTAGCATTGAATGCCATTAAAAACCCTCCTCCAATGAGTTTTTTCAGGCAATTCCTGGTGGAACATGACGGGGCACATAAAGATCTGTTCGATATAAAATCCAGAGCTATGATGCCTTTGGTGGATGCGGCTCGCTTATTGGTAATTTCATATAAGATCAAGGGCCATAACAGTACAATTCTTAGATTTGAGAAATTGATTGAGATAGAGCCACAAAACAAGGATTTGTACTCGGCTTGTATTGATGCGTTTAAAATATTACTGCGGTTTAGAACTATGCAGGGATTAAAGCATCATGACTCAGGTCGGTTCATTGATCTTAAATCACTGAACAAATCCGACCGATTGAAGCTCAAAGGATGTTTTGGACCCATTCGCGATATTCAGGAGCTTATTAAAGTCCGGTTTACTCTTTCCCAAATGATGTAATATGTTCACAAAGATATTCAAGAGACCCCGTCCTGATTATTGGCAAAATTATATAGGACATTTCAAAACAAAGCACAAAAACGAAATAGCAGGGAGAAGGTTTGTCGTATTCGATACAGAGACCACAGGACTTGATGTTTCCAATGACAGGGTCTTGTCGATAGGTGCCATTGCCGTTAAAAATGGTAAAATTGATGTTGGTGATAGTCTTGAACTGTACTTGAAGCAAGAACTTTTCAAAGCTGGGACTGTTAAGATCCATGGCCTATTGAAGGAGGGCAATGATATTAAAATACCCGAAGAAGAAGCCATTGTGTCATTTTTGGATTATATCAAAGATTCAATTTTGGTGGCGCACCATGTAGGTTTTGATGTAGGTATGATAAATGCCGGTTTAACGAGAATGGGATTGCCTAAACTAAGGAACAAAGTACTTGATACCGGGGTCCTCTATAAAAAAACCAGGTTCTGTGAGAACAAGGAAAAACGCTACAGCCTTGATTATCTCTGTAACCAATTCAATTTAAAAAAGCATGACCGCCATACAGCATCAGGTGATTCGTATCTTACTGCTTTGATTTTTTTAAAAATCATTGCACATTTAAATAGTTCAAGGGAAATGAAATTGAAGGACCTCTTTTTTAACTCGGATAGAAGAGGCCTCCTTTAAGTTGTTTTGTGTTTGCTAAATTTTATGTTGGAACGAATACTACACCGCTGGAAGAATCCCTTCTGGCTCCTGTCACAGAACTTAGAATGTTGATCTCACCTTCCAATCTTAAAACACCCATTAATGCAAAAACAAGCGCCTCCTTATTTTCGACCAATCTTTTCCCAGGTACCACAACTTCAATGTCGGATCCTAATTTCTTTCTTAAAGTTGCTATCAGAAAATCGTTCATAGCCCCGCCACCGGTCACTAATATCCGGGACTTTAAGGTTTCCGTATTAGCCTTGACCTGAATGGCAATTTGTTCGCACAAATGATGGATTGAAGTGTGCAGCAAATTTTCAATAGTGTCATCATTTGCTTCAATAATCGGAATCACTTTTTGGGTAAACCACTCGTAACCCGTGGATTTTGGAAAAGGTAATTTATAATAATCCAAAGCATTCAATTGCTCGAGCATTGTTTTATTCGTTGTTCCATTACTTGCCAATTCACCCCCTTTATCGTACTGCAAATCAATTTTTTGGGTTATATGGTTCAATATCATATTCGCCAGGCCAATATCATAAGCAATACGCTTTCCTTTTTTTTCAAAAGAGATATTACTGATCCCGCCTAAATTTAGGCAGAAGTCATAATCACCAAAAAACAATCGATCCCCAATGGGAACAAGGGGAGCTCCTTGTCCGCCTAATGCAACATCATTGGTTCGAAAATCACATACTACCTTGTAGCCACATTCATTGGCCAAGTACTGCCCTGATCCTATCTGATAGGTAAGTCCATTTTCAGGCTGATGATGTGTAGTGTGCCCATGACTTGCAATAAAATCGATCTGCAATTCATTTTCCTCAATAAAGAGTTTTGCTTGCTCACCCAGCCACTGACCATAGGAATTATTGAAAATCAAAAGTTCATCGGCGGTCAAATAGATTGAATTTTTCAATTTTTTTTTCATTCGCAAATTGTAAGCGACACACTTGGTTTGTTCTATACTATAATCCCATCGATCCAATGCTTTTGAGATATGGCAGGTTGCAATATCAAGTCCATCCAGTGATGTACCGGACATTAATCCAATGACTTTATATGTTTTCATATCTAAGAGCTGGTTTATCTAATTTAAAGGATAATCATGAAAGTTAATCGATTCGATTTCAATTATGCAAAAAATGGGACTTTTTTTGATTTTTCATCTTTTGGAACAAGAATCCAAAAGAATTTTAAACAATCAACAATATCCCATTCATTCTACAGATGTATAACTATTGATTTTTAACAAAAATGTGTATTTTTAGGAATTGTAATTTCATGGTAAAGGACACTTTGTTTTTAAAGTTGATTTTTCTCTTTAAATATAGATTTCCATGAGCCTTTACACAATTGGTTTATAACCATGGAATGTTAACTAATTCAATTTTTATTAACCTATTTTAAAGTAATACAATATGAGTAAGAAAAAAAATGAGAACACTTTAACCCGCCGTGATTTTGTAGGCAGGACTTTGGCCGCTTCCGCCGCATTTACGATTGTACCGTCGTATGCTGTCAGTGGGCTTGGGCATGTAGCGCCAAGTGACAAATTAAACATTGCCGGTATTGGTGTGGGAGGTATGGGACTTGCCAACTTAAAGAATTTGGAATCACAAAATATTGTAGGTCTATGTGATGTTGATTGGAAGTATGCCAAAGGTGCTTTTGACAGGTATCCGAATGCTAAGAAATATTGGGATTGGCGCAAGATGTTCGATGAAATGGGTAATGAGATTGATGGGATCGTTGTTGCCACTGCCGATCACACCCATGCCATTATTTCGGCTCACGCTATGACTATGGGCAAGCATGTTTATCTTCAAAAGCCATTAACGCATTCTGTATATGAATCAAGATTGTTGACAAAATTGGCGAAAAAGCATAATGTTGCCACCCAAATGGGTAATCAAGGTGCTTCTGGAGCAGGAGTGGCCGAAACCTGTGAAATTCTGTGGAGTGGAGCTATAGGTGATGTCAAGAAAGTTGAATCCTTTACAGATCGTCCAATATGGCCTCAAGGTTTGAATACGCCGGAAAGAGGGGATTGGGTACCTGATACTTTGAATTGGGATCTATTTACCGGGCCAGCTAAAATGAAGCCGTTCAATGAAGTATATCATCCTTGGAACTGGAGAGGATGGTGGGATTATGGCACTGGAGCCCTTGGTGACATGGCTTGCCATATATTACATCCTGTCTTTGAAGGTCTAAAATTAGGCTATCCGACTAAAGTACAAGCCAGCTCATCATTATTATTGAATGATTCTGCGCCAGTATCGCAAGCTGCTAAACTTACGTTCCCATCTAGAGGAAGACAGGGCAAAATGAAATTGCCAGAAGTAGATGTGCATTGGTATGATGGTGGTATTAAGCCAGAACTACCAAGTAACTGGCCAGCTGGTAAGAACCCGAATAAAGCGGGTGGCGGAACCTTCTTCTACGGAACAAAAGATATTCTGCACGTAGGTTGTTATGGTGTAGAACCAGAATTGATGTCTGGTAAGAAAATAACGGCTGCCAAAACTGAGCGAAGAGTTGAGGATGAATTAGGACTTGCTTGGAATAAGGGAGCCCACGAAATGGATTGGGTACGAGCTTGTAAAGAAAGCGCAGAAAATAGGAAACCATGTACTTCCGATTTTGCTGAAGCCGGACCATTTAATGAAATGGTTGTGATGGGCGTACTTGCTGTTCGCCTTCAGGCCTTGAATAAGGTATTGGAATGGGATGGTGAGAAAATGGAGTTCACCAATATTGGTGCTAATGAGGAAATTAGAACCGTTATTAAAGATGGCTTTGAGATTCACGATGGTCACCCAACTTTCAATAAGGAATGGACAGATCCGATGAATGCTGTCGCATACTCACAGGAATTGATCAAGCATACCTATAGGGACGGTTGGTCATTACCTGATATGCCCGCATAGATTTTTGTAGCTGCAATAAAAATTTAAATTGTAATCAATTGTACAGAACCTGTCTAAATGATGGGTTCTGTGCAACTAATAAATAAATAATAAGATATGAGAAAAATAAGTTTAGTTTTTATATTTAGTCTGTTGATGTTGCCTGTACTGAATAGTTGTAAGGAGAAAAAAGCCGATCAAAAAGAGGATACGGCTACAGAAACCGAAGTAATGGCAGAAGTAGAGGAGGAAGCTCCCATGAATGCACTTACCGAGGCCGAGAAAGCAGACGGCTGGGTAATGCTTTTCGATGGAAAAACATCGGAAGGATGGAGAGGATACCAAAAGGACCATTTTCCTGCCGCATGGGAGATTGTTGATGGAACGTTGCATATGTTAGGCTCGGGTAGGGGCGAAGCTGGTTCCAAAGATGGGGGTGATATTATTTTTGATAAGCAATTTCAGAATTTCACATTAAGTCTGGAATGGAAAATCTCTGAGGGAGGTAATTCCGGTATATTCTATTTAGGGGAAGAAAAGTTGGATTATATCTGGAAAACAGCACCTGAAATGCAAATATTGGATAATGAGCGACATCCTGATGCCAAATTGGGCAAAGATGGGAATCGCATGTCAGGATCATTGTACGATTTGATTCCGGCAAAACCTCAAAATGCCAAGCCAGCCGGCGAGTGGAACAAGGTTGAACTTACCGTATTCAAGGGTACAGTTGTTCATAACCAAAACGGGGAGAACGTCGTGGAATACCACCTATGGACACCTGAGTGGAACGAAATGGTGGCGGGCAGTAAATTCCCGGCTTTAAATGCCGACTGGGCAGATGTTCCTGCTAAGGGTTATATTGGATTACAAGATCACGGTGATGATGTTTGGTTCAGAAATATCAAGATAAAGGAGCTATAAGGAGTTGATCTTTCAAAATGAATTGAGCCCCATATGTTGTCAAGCATATGGGGCTTTTTATTTGAAATCAAGTAGGATTATAATTAAAGTCTAATCTCGTTGAGCATTGTAATCCTAAAGAGCTACAGGTAACTTTCCTTTTGCAGGTAGCCTACCAAGAAAATGCCCAGCAGCAACTTTTTGGAACGCTATATCATCTTGATAGGCCAAAACAACGGCTAGGGAATTTTGGTAATCAAAAACTCGTAGGGCATACGGGTTGCCGAAAAGATAGATCACTACATTTTTTGAAGAAATTAGTTCATTGATAATTTGAATCTCGGCCATGGTAAAACCAAAATTATTGGTAGGTTTAATTTGTGGCGGGAATAAAGACAAAATAATATTTTCTTCTTCTGCGATTTCTTCCTTGATAGAAGCGGAAAAGGCAGCGCTAATAGAATATGAACTGAAGGCAATACTTTCGTTGATCTTCCTAAAAAAAGGACCATTGATTTCCGGATTGTTTGTAATTCCGACAAAGCGGTTCTTTCTATAGTCTTCAAAACTTTCTTTGCTCCCTTGGACAAGGGTGATACTTGCCTTTGCGATTAGCTCATTAAGTTTATTGGGATTAATAAGCCCTGTAGGGTGTTCAACTTCGGCATCAATTACTTTTTCTTTTAACTTCCATACACGTTTGAAAGACTCCTCTAGCTGTTCATCGTTAGCTCTATCCAAGATCATTTCAATTCCTGCGGCAATATGTTCGGCAAAGCATAGAATATCATTCCCAGCATCAAATGCCACCCATTCCAATTCACCCTTATTGGGATAGTGTTTTGATACTGCATGCATATTCAAGGCATCGGAAATCACGACACCCCTATAGCCCATTTCATTCCGCAACAACCCTTTTATAATATCTTTGGATATACTTGACGATATATACTCACCATTCGATAATGAAGGAACAGAAAGATGTCCCACCATAACAGAATCAACACCATGCTGTATCAATTCCTTAAACGGGTATAGTTCGTTCTCGAGCAATTCCTCTTTGGATTTTGTAATTACAGGTAATCCCAAATGGGAATCAACAGCTGTATCGCCATGTCCTGGAAAATGTTTAATACTGCAGACCACCCCTTCACTTTGTGTTCCTTTTACAAATTCCATCGACTTTTCGGTCACATTAAATTTGTTTTCACCAAAAGAACGATATCCTATAACAGGATTGTCCGGGTTATTATTTATATCCACTACGGGGGCTAAATTATAGTGAATCCCTGCTTGTTTACAATCATGGGCGATGTTCTTACCCACTTGAAAGACGAGATCCAGATTGTCCTGTAGTGCACCTAAAGTAATAGCATAGGGGTATTGAGGTGTGTTTTCAATCCGCATGGCCAGCCCCCATTCGGCATCTATGGCAATTAAAAGCCTATATTTTGATTTTTTTTGATACCGCTTTACCAACTTTTGAAGGGTCTGAAAACTTTGCTCATTATAGATAACCTCTTTTTTACCTTCATAATTGGTTGCAGCACTTGCTCTACTATGGAAAAAACAGAGTCCACCTACATGGTATTCTTCAATCAATTGTTCCAAGGCCTGCACTTCTTCTTCAGTATCATTGATAAAGGCCGCGGGCATGAACAATTGACCAATTTTTTCCTTTTTTGTAAGTTGTGTCCTCGCCTTGCTGTATGCTAATAGACTATTCATTGGCATTCGTTACTTTTTTACCGTAATCCGGAGGATATTTTAAATATTTTAATATGAACAATGCCGGAAGGGCAGCCACCACAACCCAAATAAAGAACCCATCATAGCCAAGCCATTCCTGTACATATCCGCTTATGAGCCCAGGTAACATCATACCTAGGGCCATGAATCCCGTGGCAAGGGCATAATGGGAGGTTTTGGATACGCCTTCTGCTATGTAAATGAGATATACCATAAAACCTGCTATACCAAATCCGTAACCAAATTGTTCCAAAACCACCGTAGTAACAACGGCGACTATATTGGTAGTATTGGTTATCGCTAGAAAAGCATAAAACGCATTGGGCACATTGATGGCCAAAACCATGGGCAGCATCCACTTCTTAAGCCCATCCTTGGATATAAGAATCCCACCAAGAATACCCCCTATAGTGAGCATTAAAACGCCAATGGTGCCATATATGGTGCCGACTTCGGCCGTAGAATATCCCAGACCGCCTTGTTCAACAGAATCAAGAAAAAAAGGCGAGGCCATCTTTACCAATTGGGATTCACCCAAACGAAAGAAAAGCACAAAGGCCAAGGCACCTTTT